>CADBPL010000218.1 GCA_902796535.1 Oscillospiraceae bacterium | reverse complement strand
GCCGAAAACGGTTTGCTGCTTGCCCGCTGCCATACGGCGCACGGCACGCATCGCTTTTGCGTGGGCGTAAAGGCCGATTGTGACGGCTCGCTCAGCGCCGACAGCGGCAAGCTGCGCGTGGCGGATGCAAAACGGGCGGTGCTGTATATCAGCATTTCCACCGACAACCGCTGTGAGGACTTTGAAGCGGCCTGCCTGAGCCGGTTGAATAAAACCCTTGCCGATTATGACGCCGTCAAGGCGGAGCATATCGCGGATTTCACCGCGCTGATGGAACGCTCCGACGTGGTGTTCGAGTCGGAGGAAGCCGTCGGCGCGCTGCCTGTGGGCAAACGCCTGAGCCGCCTGAAATTCCGCAAAGCCGCGCGGGACGATGCGCTGATCTCGCTCTACTGGCAGTTCGGCAAATATCTGCTCGTTTCCTCCAGCCGCCCGGGTTCGCTGCCGGCCAACCTGCAGGGCGTCTGGGCGGAACGGATGCGCAACCCGTGGAACGCGGATTATCACACCAACATCAACCTGCAAATGAATTACTGGCAGGCGGAGCAGGCGAATCTGCCTGAATGCACGCAGCCGCTGTTCGATTATATGAACACCAACCTGCTTGGACCCGGCCGGCAGGCGGCGAAGGACTTTTACAACTGCGGCGGCACGGTCACCCACCACGTCAGCGACATTTACGGCTTCAACGCCCCGGCGGACTGGTTCTGCGGCCTGTGGCCGATGGGCGGCGCGTGGCTGGCCTCCCATATGTGGGAACACTACCTTTATTCGCGCGATCTCGACCATTTAAAAAACACTGCCTATGAATTCTTCAAAAGCAGCGTCGAATTTTTCTTGGATTATCTGGAGGAATCGAAGGAGGGCTATTTGCTCACCGGCCCCTCCATTTCGCCAGAAAACGAGTATCTGCTGCCCAACGGCAAAAAGGTCAGCATGTGTATGATGCCGACGATGGATATTGAGATCCTGTCGGGTCTGTTCGATTCTTATATCAAAACGGAAGAACTGCTCAACCTTGACCCCGCTTTGGCCGAAAAAGCCAGAACGGCGCGGCAAAAGCTGCCGCCGCTGCGCATCGGCAAATACGGTCAGCTCATGGAATGGCTGGAGGATTATGAAGAGGCAGAGCCGGGGCACCGCCACATTTCCCATGCCTTCGGGCTTTACCCCGGCAGCACCATCACGCGCGATATGCCCGAGCTTTACAAGGCCATCCGCACCACGCTTGACCGGCGTCTGGCCAACGGCGGCGGCCACACCGGCTGGAGCCGCGCGTGGCTGATCAACCTGTTCGCCCGCCTGCATGACGGCGAAAAGGCCTATGAAAACCTGCGCGCGCTGTTCACCAAATCGACCCTGCCCAATCTGTTCGATACCCATCCGCCGTTCCAGATCGACGGCAACTTCGGCGGCGCCGCCGGCATCGGCGAAATGCTGCTGCAAAGCCACGAGGGCTTTTTGTCGTTCCTTCCCGCCCTGCCGAACACCATGAGCGGCTCGTTCCGCGGCCTGCGGGCGAGAGGGGAGCTCACCGTTTCGGCCGTGTTCCAAAACGGCGTTGTTGAGTCGTTCACGCTGCTTTCTCCTTGCGCGCAGACCGTAAAGGCGGAGGTCAACGGCAGCTTTGTGGAATGCGCGCTGGAAGCGAACAAAGAATTTACCTATACCTGCTAACGCAGATGAAAGATCGTCTGCGCCGCTAAGATGAGCGCCACGCCCGGCGAACCGAGCACCAGCCCCGTGCCGAGCGTATACAGGTTGATCGGCATTGAAATGCCGATGGCAAAGCCGAGCAGCCGCACCGCATACAAGGCGGAAACGCCCTGCACGGCGCCGGCCAGCAGCCCCTTGATCAGGCAGCGGTTTTTGATGCTCACGCACAGCAAAACGCCTGCGCAAAGCGCGGCATAGAGCACGGGCAGGGGTTCAACACCCATAAATATCCCTCGATTCCGATCGAATGTTTTTCTGCTTTGCCAGGCAAAGCAGGTGGCGGTAACGCGCCTTGAGCGCCTCGATCTCATAAATGGTGGCTTCCACCAGATCGCTGTCGCTCAGCAATTCAAAACTGTTGTAGGCGTTGTCAAGATCCTTGTGCAGGCGGTGCAGCTCTTCCAGCAGGATCTGGTCGTCGCTCTTTCCGTTTCTTTTTCTGAATCTGATTTCCGTGACCGTCATAAGCGTCCTCCCAATGATAGATATGTCAGAAGGATGGACAAATATGACAAACTTTATACAGTGTTGGAGGCTATCATGAAGATTACCAAGCTCAAGCCCTTTGCGGTTTCCACCATCTGGGGCGGTCAAAAGCTCAAACAGTCCTACGGCGTCAAAACCGAGCTGGAAAACTGCGCGGAGGCGTGGATGCTCTCCTGCTTCCCCGATCATGAGTGCACCGTCGACGGCGGCGAATGCAACGGCTTAACGCTGACCCAACTCATCGAGGCCTGCGGCAAGGGCATTTTGGGCAAACGCGCCGAACGCTTTGCCGATTTCCCCGTGCTCATCAAATTCATCGACGCGGCGGACGATCTGTCCGTTCAGGTGCACCCCGACGACGCCTACGCCAAACAGTATAACGGCGGCTTCGGCAAGACCGAGTGCTGGTACATCATGGATTGCGAGCCGGGTGCGCGCATTATTTACGGTTTCAAAAACAAGATCACGACCGAGGAATTTGCCAAAGCCATCGCGGAAAACCGCGTGGAAGACGTGGTGAATTACGTTGCGGTCAAACCGGGTGATTTCTTCCTCATCGAGGCGGGAACGCTCCATGCGATCTGTAAAGGAATTTTACTTGCCGAAGTGCAGCAAAATTCCAATATCACATTCAGAGCTTATGATTATAACCGCTTTGATGCGCGCTGCAACGGCCCGAGACCGCTTCATATCAAGGAAACGCTCGATGTGACCCGCTGTGAGCCGCCCTGCCCGTCACTGCCCACTTGCTGTAAAGTAGATGAACTTGACGGTGCGACGGTGACCGAGCTGCTCACCTGTGACTTGTTCCGCGTCAAAAAGGCGGTCGTCACTTCAAAATATACCGCCGAAACCGACGAGACCTCGTTTGCGCACTTGATGGTGCTTGCGGGCGAGGGCAAAATCGAATGCGGCGATACCGTTATCGAGCTGACCCGGGGCGACGGCGTGTTTGTGCCGGCCGGCGCCGGTTCGTTCACCGTGACCGGCAGCCTCACGCTGCTGGAAAGCAGACTGTAAACCACGAAAGGAAAACCCAATGGCTGTTCTCTCCGCGCAAAACCTAACCATGTCGTTCGGCGACCGGGTGCTGTTTCAGGGCGCTAACTTTGATATTGCGCCCGGCGAGCGCGTCGGCCTCATCGGCGCCAACGGCACCGGCAAAACGACGCTGTTCAAGCTTGTGCTCCGTTCGCTCGAGCCGACCTCGGGCGAGATCCACCCCGGCCGGAACACCGTTGTGGGCTATATGGAGCAGCACGCCTGCGCCGGTTCGACCAAAACGATCTATGACGAGATCCTCACCGTTTTTTCCGAGCTGTTCGCCATGGAACGGCGGCTGGGGGAATTGAGCCGGCTGATCAACGGCGGCAGCGAGTCGACCGAGCTGATCGAAGAAATGCTGTTCCTCACGGAGCAGTTCGAGCGCCGCGGTGGACTCACCTGCCGCAGCCGCGCCCGCGCCACGCTCATCGGGCTTGGCTTTCCGCAGGAGCGGCACGATCTGCGCTGCGATCAGCTCAGCGGCGGCCAGCGCTCCAAGCTGAGTCTGGGGAAGCTGCTGCTGTCCGAACCGGATCTGATCCTGCTGGACGAACCGACCAATCACCTTGACATTGATTCGGTCGAATGGCTCGAAAACTTTCTGCGCGATTACAAGGGCGCGGCGCTGATCATTTCGCATGACCGTTATTTCCTCGACCGCGTGACCACGCGCACGCTGGAGATCGACCACCGAAAAATCACCGCCTATCAGGGCGGTTATTCCGCATACCTCAAACAAAAAGAGCGCGACCGTGTGATCGCGCAGCGGCATTATGACAACACGATGGAGGAAGTCCGCCGCATTGAAAAAATCATTGAGCAGCAAAAGCAGTGGAACCGTGAGCGCAACATCCGCACGGCGGAAAGCAAGCAAAAATCCATCGACCGCCTGCTCGACGGGCTGGAAAAGCCCGAGGCGGAGGAAAAGACGCTGCATTTTCATTTTGAAACGGCGGTTGAAACCGGCAGCGACGTGCTCATTTGTCAGGATCTGACCAAGGGCTTCGGCGGCAAGCCGCTGTTCAGCGGCGTCGATCTGCTGCTCAAAAAAGGCGACCGTGCGTTTTTGCTCGGCCCGAACGGCTGCGGCAAAACGACGCTGCTGCGTGTGCTCATCGGGCAATACGCGCCCGACCGGGGCCTGCGCAAGCTCGGCGAAAACGTGCGCGTCGGCTACTTTGACCAGAGCCTGGAGGGGCTGCATGATGAGAAGACCGTGCTGGACGAGGTGTGGGATGCTTACCGCCGCCTGAGCCAGACCGAGGTGCGCAGCGCGCTGGCCGCGTTTTTGTTCCGGGGCGACGAGGTGTTTGCCCAAATCGGCGACCTCAGCGGCGGCGAAAAGGCGCGCGTTGCCCTGCTCAAGCTCATGCTCGGCGGCTACAATCTGCTG
>CADBPL010000217.1 GCA_902796535.1 Oscillospiraceae bacterium | reverse complement strand
TCACGCCCGGGCAGGTCAGCTGCGTTGAAATCGACAGAGCAGAACAAGCGCAGTAACAGCCGGCTCACTTCTTAAGAAATGAAGAAGAAAAAAGCGGCGCCTTAAGATTCGATTAACGTCGAATTATGGTTTGCCGAAGATGCTTGAACACAACCGAAAAAACGCGTATCATGGCCTCATCAAAAGCGAAGGAGAAAACGACCATGAAAAACAGAAAAACCTTGAAAGAATTTGTTCAGTTCACCCTCGTTGCCACGCTCATCACCGGCACGATCATTGGCTGCGGTGTCGTTACCGCGCCAAAAAAAGAAACCGCTGTGCCGCAGGTACACGTCGTTCAAGTTTATTCGGACGAATCCGATTTTTTAGAGGCAGATAACGGCGAAGCTGCCGCTGCGGCGGTCGTTTCCGAAAAAGTGACAGCTGCCGTTTACAAGGCCGCCGCCGAAAACAGCGCCAAAAAAAACGCCGTCAAAAATGCGGCAAAGCCCGCCGCGATAAAGCCCGCCGCGACAAAGCCCGCCGCCAAGTCCGCCCCAAAAGCGGCAGACCGCTTTCAGCCGAGCGGCAATTATGGCTCTGTTGTGCCGTATCTTGGCGATTATGCTTACTGCATCGAAGAATGCTGCAGCGGCGAAAAATACGGGGTTTTTCAACCGTTCTTCGGCCTGAAAACGGCAAGCGGCGAGGTGCTCACCAACGCGGTTTACCGCTTCGCAAACAGGGAGGAAGGCCTGATCGCTCTTGAAAAAGAGAACGAAGAATGGGTCATTCTGCCGGAAAGCGGCAAATGGGCGATCGAAACGTGTTTTGCACAGGAAGCGTCCGGCTATGCCGCGAGCAAAGAACAGAATCGCATTCTCATCAGCAAAGGCACAAAAATGAGCGTCTATAATTACAACGGTAAAAAGCTGTTTGACATTCCGGACGGTTATTATTCTTACTGGCATCTGTTCAAGGATACAGGCCGCATCTTACTCAACAACTCCACCGGCAGCAGCAAGACCGCCATGATGCTGGATAAAAACGGCAAAAAGCTTTGGTCGGTTGACGGCTTTGTCGAATTTGAAACAAACGGAGAGATTAACAGCCGCTACTTTGCGTGCAACGGCGGGGTTCTGAATCAGGACGGCAGCTGGCGGATCGAACCGAAATATGAGCGCACAACCGTTTACGGCGACCAGTATTTTGTTTGCGACGACGGAATCGGCACGACCGTTTACGATCAAAACCTGAATATGCTCATGTATCTGCCGCAATCCGGCATCTATGCGCCGGACTTCAGGCTGATAAACGGCGAACTGTTTTATGTGGACTATGATGCGGACACCGACACGCGGTTATATGATTCCGTCATCGACGATTCTCCCGTTGCCGCAAAGGGCAAAACCATGGTCGACATGATAGAGATCGAAGGCACGGAGCTGTTTTTCGGCGTCGATACAAACAGGAAAGGTCACATTTTCACCCGTGAAGGCAAGATCAAAAAAACCTATTCCAACGTCGTGGGCTGCAATTGGGGTTTGTGCGACGGGCAGGTGAAGGTGATCACCGGCAACGATCGGAAACAAACGGCTCACATCATCAATAGCGACACATATGAAGAAATTTACAGCTATATTTACCGGGATAAGAACGCCGGAATCGAGCGCGATGCTTACGGAAATGAATGCGGCAGCGGAAAGAACCGCCTGATGCTTGTGCATGAATACGGCTATCAGAACAGGGAAAAAATGCCGGAACGGGTTTTTGTGCTCGATCTTGAAACCGGTAAAACAGTGCTGGATGACAGCTTCAAAGATATCCATACTTATGAATTCGGCGGCGAGGCTTATTGCAGCTTCACGCAAAACAACGAATCCATTCTGATGAGTGCGGACGGGACCGTACTGTTCAAACGCACCATGCCCAACACCGGTTAACAAACCGCGCCTGAAGCAGCGGCATTTCCTTAAGAAAAACCACACAAAAACGCGGCACCTTAAGATTTGATTAACGTCGAATTATGGTTTGCCGAAGATGCTTGAACACAAACGAAAAAACGCGTATCATGGCCTCATCAAAGACAAGGAGAAATGAAAATGAAAATCAAAACAACCGTGAAAGATCTCATTCAGTTCACCATCGCCGCCACGCTCATCACCGCCACGCTCGTTGGCTGCGGCGCCGCCGCCGCGCCGAAAAAAAGAGCGCACGTTTCCGAGATCCTCATCACCGAGGTCAACGCGCCCAAAGCCGCCGCGCCCGAAGCGGACGCTGCGGAATACACCGTGGAAGCGCTCAAAGCGGAATAAGCGGGTTTAAACAATACCCGCCGCAAGCTGTGCCGCCTTGGGTTCACCTGCCCTCGCAGCGCTTCACCAGCGCCCCGACCCGGCAGGCGCGCTGATAGGCCAGCGCAACGTATTCTTCAAACGCCATGCGGGCGTAAAGCGCGTTATCCAACCGGCCGGGCTTACTTGCAAGATTCAGTTCAAACGTCAGCGGGCCCTGAAACCCGCAGCCTGCCAGCCGCGCGGCAATGTTGTGCCAATCGGCAATGCCGTCAAACGGCAGCAGGTGCAGATCGTCTGTCCAGAACGGTTTGCCGTCAAACCGGCTCACGCCAAGGTTGTCGTTCAGGTGCGTGCCGAACAGGCGGCCGCCGTAGCGGGCAAGCAGATCGGCCGCGCGGTTGTAGCACATTTCGTGGCCGGAATCCCAGCAAAAGCCCACGTGACTGCACGCTGCAAATTCATGTAGCAGCGCCGCCAGACAGGCTTCGCCTTCGGTGTTTTCAAACGCGAGCTTCACGCCCAGCCGTTGTGCGTGCGCCACGACCCGGCCGTAGTTTTCCAGCCCCGTCTGTGTGATCTCGGGCTGCCTGTCAAAGCCGATGTAGGTGTGCAGAATGGCAAGCGGAACGCCGTTTGCGGCGCAGTCGTCGAGGCAGGCGATCAGCTCTGCCACACCCTGCCGGGCGTCCTCGCCGCCCTCCCATAACGCGCGCGCAAACCCGAACGGCGCGTGAACGGATTGAAACAGCATCCCGGTTTCCTCCGCCTTTTTGCGGCAGCGCGCCACAACGCCGTCCGGCGACCAGGCAATGAAAAAGCCGTCAAACCCGGCGGCTCTGAAAATTTCGATCTGCCTCTCCTCGCTGATCTCGTGCCCGCGGAACGTGGCAAGGCACAACTGTTTTTGCCACACGGTTTTCATCTCCTCATTTCTTTTGGATCTGTCATTTATTATAATCCGCCGCCCGCCCCGATTCAAGCTTTTTTGCTTTTGCAAACCGCGCGTTTTTTTTCGCGTTTTCAAAAAAGTCCCGCCCCGGCTGCCGGGGTTTTTTTATTTTTCCGGCGCCGTAAGAAATAAGCTGTTTCTTTTTTGCGGCGCGCATGTTATAATGAAAAAAAACAGAAACGTCAGGAGAGTGAACGCGATGGAACTGATTCGCTCAGCGTTTAGCATCGGGCTTGAAAAACCGGTCAAACTGCTTCATGTGACCGATTCGCACATCGGGCTGGCCGATGCGTGCGACGATGAACGCAAGCACGCGCTGGCCAAACGGCTGAATTCGCCGGACAGAGAACGCTTTCTGGCCGAGCAAATTGCCTATGCCGAGCAGCACTGCGATCTGCTGGTGCACACGGGCGATCTGGTCGATTTTGTGTCGCACGCCAATTCGGCCATGGCGCGCAGGCTGCTGCAAAACGAAAAAATTTTTTTCATTGCCGGCAACCATGAATATTCGCAGTATGTGGGCGAAGCGTGGGAAGACCTCGCCTACCGCATGAACAGCTATATGCAGATGGGTTACGGGCTGGGCGTGCCGATGTTTTATAACGCGCGCGTTGTTGGAGGCGTGAATGTTGTGGGCGTCGACAACAGCTATTACCGCTTTGCCGACTGGCAGCTCCGGCGGCTGAAAAAAGAAGCCGAAAAGGGGCTGCCCATCGTGCTCGCGTTCCACGACCCGCTGTTTGAGCAGGCGCTTTACGATTATCATTTTGAGCGTCTCCCCGGT
>CADBPL010000216.1 GCA_902796535.1 Oscillospiraceae bacterium | reverse complement strand
TGGATGCGGCGGGGGCGGGGGCAGCCGCGGGAGCCGGCGCTTCGGCCGGTTTGGGCGCGTTCTTTTCGGCCTGTGCCTTTTCTTCCAGCGCCGCGCGCACTTTTTCTTCGACCTCGGCGAACAGGGTGGGATTGGTGCGCAGAATCTCTTTTACGTTGTCGCGCCCCTGACCCAGCCGCTCGTCGTTATACGAGAACCAGGCGCCGCTCTTGTGAATGATGTCGTTGGCAACGGCAATGTCGAGCAGCTCGCCCTCTTTGGCGATGCCGCGGCCGAACATGATGTCGAATTCCGCCGTTTTGAAGGGCGGCGCGACCTTGTTTTTCACGATCTTTACCTTGGTGCGGCAGCCGATGAATTCGCCGCCCGCGCCCTTGAGCTGCTCCACCTTGCGCACGTCGATGCGCATGGAGGCGTAATATTTGAGCGCGCGGCCGCCGGTGGTCACTTCGGGGTTGCCGTACATGACGCCGACCTTTTCGCGCAGCTGGTTGATAAAAATGAGGATGGTGTTGGATTTGGCAATGGCGCCGGCGAGCTTGCGCAGCGCCTGCGACATCAGGCGGGCGTGCAGACCGACGTGAGAATCGCCCATATCGCCCTCGATCTCGGCCCGCGGCACGAGCGCCGCCACAGAGTCGACCACGACCACGCTCAGCGCGCCGGAACGGATGAGCGTTTCGGCAATTTCGAGCGCCTGTTCGCCGTTGTCGGGCTGTGAAACCAGCAGCGAATCAATGTCCACGCCGAGGTTCGAGGCGTAAACGGGGTCGAGCGCGTGCTCCGCGTCGACGAACGCGCATTCGCCGCCTAATTTTTGCGCCTGCGCCACCACGTGCAGCGCCAGCGTTGTTTTACCGGAGGATTCCGGCCCGTAGATTTCAACGATCCTGCCCTTGGGCAGGCCGCCGATGCCGGTGGCCGCGTCGATGGAAATGGAGCCGGTGGAAATGGCGTCCACATTCAGCCCGACGTTCTGACCCAGGCGCATGATCGCGCCCTTACCGAAATCTTTTTCAATTTTCTGGAGCGCGGTTTCCAGCGCTGATTTTTTATCTGTCGCTTTTTCTGCCATAACGTATTCCTCCGATAAATAGTACAAATGTTCGGCAACGGATTCGATTATACAATGCTTCGTTTCATTTGTCAAGCGTCCAAGAAAAAAAGCAGCCGAAAAGCTGCTTTTTTCGTGCTTCAGTACGAAATAATGGACTTACCGCTTCAAAATCACGCTGCTGCAAGCGCCGATCTCCACGCAGTCGGTGGCAAAGCCGCTGCCGCCGATGAGGATCTCGGCGTCGTACCAGTCGGGCGGCAGGTAGTAGGTGATGGGGTGCGTGTTGCGGTTGGCAATGGTCAGCAGCGCGTTGTCGGGGCAGGCGCGCACGTAGGCCACGCAGCCGAGCGCTTCGCTGACAGGGTAAAACTCGCCCTGCGCCAGACAGGGGTTTTCTTTGCGGATCCGGCCCAGCGTCCGATACCACGCGATCAGCTCCTGGTTTTCGCGCCCCCACGGATAATACAGCCGGTTGAACGGGTCGCGGTAGCCCTCCATCCCGGCTTCATCCCCGTAATAAATGCTGGGAATGCCGGGCAGGGTGAACTGCATGGCGCTCACGCACTTCATTAACTGCAGGCCGAGCTGCCGCTTTTCTTCACTGAGCTTTTGCTCAACCTGCCAGCGTCGGTCACGTCCGGCGCCGGGTTCGCCCACCATGGCGGTGATGGCGCGCGCCGTGTCATGCGTGCCGATGTGGTTCATCAGCAGGTGCAGGGCTTTGGGCGGATAGTTCTCGATGATGGTCAGAATTTTATCGGTGAAGCCCTCGGCAACGCCGGTGCGCATGAAATTCATCAGCGCGTCGGCGAAGGGATAGTTCATCACGCTGTCCAGCTGCCTGCCCAGCAGATAGCGGCGGCGCCGGTTGTAGGCGCATTTGTTGCTCGCATCCTCCCACACTTCGCCTAAAATGAGCGCCTGCGGGTCTTCGGCCTTGACGCTTTCGCGCAGCTCATCCAAAAACAGATCGGGCAGCTCGTCCGCCACGTCCAGCCGCCAGCCGGCGGCGCCCAGCCGCAGCCATTTGCGCACGATGCCGTTTTCGCCGAGCATATACTCCCGGTAGCTTTTGTTGCTTTCGTCGACGTCGGGCAGAATTTTAATGTCCCACCAGCACTCGTAATCGTCGTTCCAGCGGCGGAACCGGTACCAGGGGTAGTAGGGCGAATCCTTGGATTGATACGCGCCGAGGGTGGGGTAGCGGCCGTATTTGTTGAAATACACGCTGTCCGCGCCCGTGTGGTTGAACACGCCGTCGAGCAAAATCGAAATGCCCTTTTCTTTTGCCTTTTGGCACAGCGAAACAAAATCCTCCTGCGTGCCGAGCAGGGGATCGATGCGTTCATAGTTTGCCGTATCGTAGCGGTGGTTGGAATGCGCCTCAAAGATCGGGTTGAGATACAGGCAGGTCACGCCGAGGCTTTCGAGATAATCCAGCTTTTCTTCAATGCCCTTCAGGTCGCCGCCGAAATAGTCGTTGTTCAGCGTGATGCCCTCTTCGTTCGGTTCCCACACGGGGATATCCGCTTTGTTTTCATGAATCGTCCGGTCGGCCGGCACGTTGCGCTTCGGCGCGCCGGAGGCGTAAAACCGGTCGGGGAAGATCTGATAGATCACGCCGCCGCAAAAGTGTTCGGGCATGGGCTCCTCCCCGTCGTAAACGGTGAGCTGCCAGTCGTTCCCCTCGGGGAGAAGCGCGCCCAGTCCGTTGCCGACGTGGAAAATCTTGCCCACGCCGTAGGGAATATCATATTCAAAGTGGTACCAGTACAGACCCGGTTCGTCAGGCTGCCAGTCAAGGCGCCACCATTCCTCATTCATTCCCTCCATGCGTTCCCACGTCAAATCAAAAAAACGCGTTGCCTCATGGTCGCGGTGCACCGCCAGCCTCACGCCGCTGCAGCACAGCTCGCGCGGCAAAACAACGCGCAAAGAAACGGCGCAGCCCGCGGGGAGTGCGCCGAAGAGATTTTTATGCAGTTGATTGCGGGAATTATAGGGGATATAGTGCATAGTCAAACACCCAAACCGTTCAAAAATGTTCTGGCTAAACCGAGGTAGATCAGCAGCGTGACAGCGTCGACGATGGTGGTGATCATGGGGCCTGCCATGAGCGCCGGGTCGAGTTTGATGGCTTTTGCGGCCAGCGGCAGGGTGCAGCCGATGACCTTGGCAAGCACCACGGCGCAGAACATGGCCGAGCAGATCACAAGGAACACGTGAATGCCGCCGGAGCTCCAGCCGACGAATTGCAGCAGATAAAGGCGGAGCATGTTGGCAATGGCCAGGATCGCGCCGCAGATGACGCCGATGCGCAGCTCCTTCCATAAAATGCGGATATAGTCGCGCGGCTCAATGTCGCCCGTGGCGAGGCCGCGGATGGCGAGGGTCGAGGTCTGGTTGCCGGCGTTGCCGCCCGTATCCATGAGCATGGGGATGGCGGCGGTCAGCCCGGCGATGGCGGCGAGCATATTTTCAAAGCCCTCGATGATGCGGCCGGTGAAGGTGGCGCTGATCATTAAGATGAGCAGCCACGGGATGCGGTTGCGGGCGAGCTTGAACACGCTCGTTTTCAGGTAGGATTCATCAGAGTGAAGAACCTTGGCCATTTTTTCAAAGTCTTCGGTGTTTTCGGCGTCGATGATGTCAACGATATCGTCAACGGTGATGATGCCGACCAGACGGCCTTCATTGTCGGTCACGGGCACGCTGAGCAGGTCGTATTTACGCACGATGTCGGCCACTTCCTCCTGGTCGTCGAGCGTTTTGACGCTGATGAGGGATTCGTCCTCCTCCATAATGTCGGAGATCGGCACGGAATCGTCGTTGAAGATCAGTTCGCTCAAATCGATCGTGCCGATCAGGTGGCGCGCCTTGTCGATGCAGTAGCAGGTGTAGATGGTCTCTTTGTCAACGCCGGTGCGGCGGATGGTTTCGATGGCCTGACCCACCGTGATGGTGTCGTGCAATTGCACCATTTCAATGGTCATGATGCTGCCGGCGGAGTTTTCGGGGTATTGCAGAAAGCGGTTGATGAGCTTTCGTGTCTCTTTGTCGGCGTTTTTTAGCACACGGGTGACCACGTTGGCGGGCACTTCCTCCAAAAAGTCGACGGTGTCGTCAAGAAACAGCTCGTCCACCAGTTCGCTCAATTCGCGGTCGGTGATGGAGTTGACGATGTTCATCTGATCGTCCGGCTCCAGGTAGGCGAACACTTCGGAAGAGAGGTCTTTGGGCAGAATGCGGAACACCAGCAGCTGCGACTTCGGCTCCAGCCCGCCGAAGAATTCGGCGATATCGACCTCGTTCATTTCGGCAAGCTCGGATTTGAGCGTTCCGAATTTGCCGGCGCTGAGCAATTCATTCAGCGCGAGGATTTTTTCTTCATCCATGAAAAAGACGCTCCTTTCGCGCCGCGCGGCACAAAAGAAACGTCGCAACAAAACAGGATCTCAGTCTGCTGAACGGAGACGGAAACCCGCTGCGAAGCGTGAGCCGAACGGCGCTGTTTGATTGAAGGAAAAGTCAGGGCATCGTAAAGGGATACTGTCCGCGCCGTCCATACAGGCCGCCTCCTTTTGATTTTGATAAATTCAGTTTAGCCCCATTTAATCGGTTTGTCAAGAAAACGGCCGATCATTTTTCAATTTTTTCAATTTTCACGCCGGTGTAGTAATGGGTGAGGATTTCGTCCCATTTTTTACCCTGACGCGCCAGATAATCCGCGCCGTACTGGCTCAGCCCCACGCCGTGCCCGTAGCCGACGGTGGTGAAGAAAAACGATCCGCTGCGGTATTCCACGGTGAAAATGTTGCTGCGCAGCCCCATGGCGGTGCGAAACGCCTGACCGGTATACGCCTTTCCGCCGACGGTTATGCGGTTGACAAAGCCGTTTTGGGCGGCGTCCGGCGCTTTGATCCAGCTTTTCGCTTCGCCCGTGAGGCGGCAGTCCTCCAGTGTTTCGGCGCGTTCGGCAACTTCGCTTTCGCTCAGCGCGAGCGTTTTGGTGCAGTCGGGCGACAACTTGTCCCCGGGGCTTTTGACGCTTTGCAGGTAGGCGATGTCGCCGCCCCACACCTGAGCGGCGCTGAGCGTCCGGCCGCCGTTGACGGCGTGGAACGCGGCGATGATCGGCTCGCCGTGAAAGGTGATCCGCCGGTCGATCACGGCGCGCACGGCTTTTTTCAGCCTGTCCTCATAGCCTTCGGCTTTGTCGCCCCATTTTCGCTTTCGGCTTGCCGGGGCATAATAGCCCTGATGGTGTGCGGCGTCGTCGGAAATATCTGCGCCGTTGAGCGCGGGGTCGGGCGAAGCGGCCTGCTCTTTTTGCCTGCGCAGCAAAAACGTGTGCGAGGCGACCGCCTGCG
This sequence comes from Oscillospiraceae bacterium, assembly GCA_902796535.1. Classification (GTDB taxonomy): domain Bacteria; phylum Bacillota; class Clostridia; order Oscillospirales; family Acutalibacteraceae; genus UBA8612. The sequence continues at coordinate 5,699 of CADBPL010000216.1, read as the reverse complement.
CCTTGAGCGCTTCCTCATGGAAGGTCGGCGGCATTTCACACGCGAGCACGCCGGTCAGATATTCTTCGAGCGAGACGCTGACGACCTGCCGGGAATCGTGCAGAAAGACCCGCACGGTTTCTTCCTGCGCTTTGGCCGATTTCGATTCGGCTGATGGATCCGCGGCGCTGGCGGGTTCTTCGGCGCGGCTGCCTTTGGTCGGCATGGCGATGAGCGGCACGAGCAGCAAAGCCAGCATCAGCGCCACAAAAAGGGTACGGTACAGTTTCATGTCCTCTATTTTCCTTTCATAAAAGATTGACAACCTGTATATATATATGGTAAAATTTACTGAATATAAAATCGAGTAATTTTGTTTTGGATCAGCTGCCGCGTCTGCACGGCGGGCTGATCAGAGGAGGGATAATTTGTCCGGATATCTTTCGTCCATCAATAATGAGGCTCTGTTAAATCTATGCTCCGAGATCCACGTCAAGAACAACATTTCACAGCGTGATTACGACCGTTTCGGCGTCAAGCGCGGTCTGCGCAACGCGGACGGAACCGGTGTGATGGCCGGTCTGACAAATGTTTGCAGCGTGGAAGGCTATTATGTTGACGACGGTGAGCGCGTGCCCAAGCCCGGCAAGCTGGTCTTCCGCGGCATCAATATCAACGACATTGTCAACGGCTGCCGCAAGGATGACCGCTTCGGTTACGAAGAGGTGGCGTGGCTGCTCATTTTCGGCTATCTGCCCACCAAGGAGCAGCTTGAAAAATTCAACGTGGTTCTGGCCGAATGCCGTGAGCTGCCGGAGGATTTTATCGAAGATATGATCATGAAGGCGCCCTCGCCCAACATCATGAACAAAATGGCGCGGTCGGTCATGGCGCTTTATTCGTTTGACGACGCCCCCGACGAGCTTTCCACAGAGAATGTGCTGCGCCAGTGTATTCAGGTTTTGGCGCAATTGCCTTCGATTATGAGCTACGCCTATCAGGTCAAGCGCCGCCATTATTACAAAAAGAGCATGTATATCCACCAGCCCAGCAAGGAATACGGCACGGCGCAAAACATTCTGCGCACCCTGCGCAGCGACCGTTCGTTCACCGATGAAGAGGCGAAAATGCTCGACTTGTGCCTGATGCTCCACGCGGAGCACGGCGGCGGCAACAATTCCACGTTTTCCACCCGTGTGCTCACCTCCACCGGTACCGACACCTATTCCGCCTTTGCCGCCGGGATCGGCGCGCTCAAGGGCCCGCGCCACGGCGGCGCCAACATCAAGGTTCGCGAAATGGCGCGCATGATGGAGGACGAGGTCACCGACGTCAACGACGAGGGGCAGGTGGCCGATTTCCTCACCCGCGTCATTCGCCGCGAGGCGGGCGACCGTTCCGGCCTGATCTACGGCATGGGCCACGCGATCTACACCATTTCCGATCCGCGCGCCGTCATCCTCAAAAAAGCGGCGAGGAGCTTTTGCCACACCGAGGAACAGATGCGCCGGTTCCGCCAGCTGGAGCTGGTCGAAACGCTCACGCCGCAGATCTTCCGCAAGGAAAAGGGCGCCGCCAAGGCCATGTGCGCCAACGTCGATTTGTATTCCGGTCTGGTGTATGAATTCCTGGGCATCCCGGAAGACCTGTTCACCCCCCTGTTTGCCACGGCGCGCGTGGCGGGCTGGGCGGCTCACCGGCTGGAGGAGCTGGCCACCGGCAACCGCATCATTCGCCCGGCCTACAAAAACGTTTCTCTGCCTTATGATTACATTCCGCTGGAGGAAAGAACGATCGAAAACACCAGCCATGCCAAGGAATATATCCCCAGCGAGGAAAGAGTGAGAAAGTAAAGGTGAATAATATGAAAAAAATCAAAGGTTCCCGCAAAACGCCGGCTCCGTCCGTGCTCATCACCACAGCGGCGCTGAGCCTGTGCGTGCTGCTCCCGCTGCGCGTGTTTCACGTTGCGAAGCTGATCGAACCGGAAACCGGCTTTTACGCCGAAAACAACTGGTCGATCTGGGTGTTCTACCTGCTTTGCGCGGCCGTCGTCCTTTATCTGATGGCGTCGAGCTTTATGAGCAGCCGGATCAACCGTGTACGCAACTGCATGACGAAGAACCGCGTGCTCGGCATTGTTTCGCTGCTCACCGGCGCCGCCGTGATGTACGACGCGGTTTACGAAATGCTTCGCTTCCTTGATTTGTTCGGCGCCTACGATCCTTACACAGGCGATGCGACGCTTTCTTATCTGACCAAAAACGGCGGCACGGCGCTGCTGTTCGGCGCTGTTTTTGCGGCTCTTTCCGCAGTGTTTTTTCTGGTTTACGCGCTGTCCTGCTTCAAGCGAAGCATCCGCATGAGCGCGTTCCGCGTTCTTTCGGTCGCGCCGGTCGTCTGGTCGATCTGCCGCATTATTTTCCGCTTTGTCACCAAAATCAGCTTTGTGAACGTGTCCGACCTTTTGCTGGAGCTGTTCATGCTGGTGTTCGTCGTTTCGTTCACGCTGGCGTTTGCGCAGGTCGTGACCAACGTCACCCCCGAAATCTGTGCTTGGCGGCTGTTTGGCTGCGGGCTTCCGGGGGCGCTGCTGGCGTTTCTGGTCAGCGTTCCCCGCCTGATCATGCTGGTGCTCTTCCATTCGGATCGCATTGTTGCGGCGCACCCTCTTGCCCCCTGCGACCTGATGCTGTCCGTTTTCATCCCGGTGTTCCTTTATTTCACCACCGTTGCCGTGAAAAAGAAAAAGCTCGATCTTCCGCAGGCGGAAGAACCGCAGGCAGCCGAAGAGCCGGCGGGCGAAGAAGCGGAGCCGGAAGGCGAAGAACCGCAGGAGCCGGAAGAATAAGGGGTAATCGCATTGCATTTTGATTCACCGTTTTTCAGCAATTTGTTCGCTACGGCGCAGCAGGTGCTGATCCTCTACATCCTCATCGCCGTCGGTTTTGCAGCGGATAAGGTCGGCATCTACACCGAAAAGGCGTCCCGCCTGAACACGGATCTGCTCTTTTACATCGTGACGCCGATGGTGATCGTCAACAGCTTCATTTCCATGGACAATTCCCCTGAGCTGATTCAGGGCCTCGGGCTTGCCATTCTGTGCAGCTTCGCGCTCCACTTTATCGGCATGGTGCTCATTCTGCCGCTGTTTCGCAAGGGCGATATCCGTCAGTGCGGCATCTACCGCTTCGCCTGTATGTACGGCAACTGCGGCTATATGGCGCTGCCGCTGGCGCAGGCGGTGCTGGGCGACGTTGGCGTGTTCTACTGCTCCGCGGCGGTCATGGTGTTCAACGTCATCTCGTTCACCCACGGCGTGACGATCCTCGGCGCGCAAAAAGACGGGTTTCAGCTCAAAAAGCTGCTCGTCAACCCCGGCACGATCGGCGTTGCCATCGGCCTGCCGCTGTTTTTGCTGCGGGTGAAGCTGCCGGTGATCGTGGCGGCGCCCGTGAGCGGTCTGGCGTCCATGAACACGCCGCTGGCCATGCTGATTTTCGGCACCTATCTGGCCAACACCGAGCTGAAAACGATGGTCAAAGACAAAAATATTTATTTGGTCGCGCTCATAAAATTGATCGTATTGCCCCTGCTCGTGTTCGGGCTGCTCACGGTTTTCAAGGTGCCGGCACAGCTGCGCGTCGCAATGACTTTGTCTGCGTCCGCCCCCAGCGCGAACAACACGGTCGTTTTTGCCGGCAAGTATCAACTGGATACCGGCGTGGCCTCCAAGACCGTGGGGCTTGTCAGTTTTCTTTCCGTTCTCACCATGCCGGTCATGATTGCACTGGCGCAAATGTAAAGGAGTTTGAACTATGGCGGAAACAAAAAAAAGAAGAGGCAGCAACAAAGCAGCGTTCCCTCTCGGCTTGATTCTGATCCTGTTCGCCGTGGTCGGCGTCATCTTTTCTGTGAACGCCGGCATCAAAGGCGTTAAAAAGCTGACCGATAACACGGCCAAAAAGCTGGAATATCAGGAATGGCTCGTGCCGGTCGTGATGTATGACCCGGATATGTTTGACGACGTTTCTTCCGCAGATATCGATCAGCTCACGGTTTGCGCCGTGTGGGCGATCATCAAGGATGATTCGATTTATCCCGGCGTTTATGAGACCGACGACGTCGGCAACATCATGATCCCGCAGGCGGACGTCAACAAAAAGTTTGCCGAATTGTTCGGCACGGACGCCGTGCCGACGCACGTGGGCGTCAAGGGCTATTTTGACGAGTTCACTTACAGTGAGCAGAGCCAGTGCTATCTGGTGACCTCCACCGGCTCGGTGCCGATCTACACGCCCAAGGTCATCAGCGTCAAAAAAAGCTCCAACACCGTGGTGCTCACGGTGGGCTATCTTGCGGGCGAAGCGTGGGCTCAGGCGGAGGACGGCAGCTATATCGAACCGGCGCCGACGAAATACGTCAACATCACCCTGCGTGAGAATAACGACGGGTATTATATCAGCGCCATGCAGGCGACCGACGCGCCCGAAAACGCCGACCCCGGCGAGACTGTTCTGACCGCCGCACCCGAAACAACGGAGCCTGAAGAGACTGAACCGGAAGAGTCTGAGGTCTCCGAGGCCGATGAAGAGGCCGAGCTTTCCGAAATTGCCGCTGCTGCCGCAGCCGAAGCGTCCGCCGCCGAAGCTTCGTCAACCGCCGCCGCATAACCCTTCCTCAAAAAAATCAGCCGCTGTGAGACGAAATTCTCGCAGCGGCTTTTCGCTTCTTTTTTTTGTTGTCCGCGCGGCGCGTCAGCTGCTCTTGCGTTTGATGATGAGCAGAATGACCACGGCGCAAAGGGCGATGATCACGGCGCCAAGGCAGCAGATGATGATCACAACAGAGGTGTTGCTGAAAAACGGAGCGCTCTGTGCGCTCTGCGCGGCAGTGACCCCGGCGTCGGTTTCGACCGCGTCCTGCGCGGCCGGCGCTGTCTGGTCGGTTTGCGTCAGCGTGTCTTGCGTCGTCGGGGCGGCTTGTGTCAGGGCGGCTTGCGTCGGGGCGGCTGTGACCGCTTCGGTGTAATCCAGGCAGACCCAGCCATCCTTGTCTTTATAGGTGGTGTAGCCCCAGTTGTAACCGCCGTATGCATAGGTGTACAGATACGTCAGCTTTGCCTTGGACGGGACGACCAGCAGCTTCGGGAATGTTTTGGCCGGACCCTGGCGCAGCACGACGCCGGCGCTGGAAGAAACGACGCAGTTCACCGCTTTATCAAGCTTTTTGCCCGTTGCTTCCTTTACGACCTTCGTGGGGTCAAGAAAGAGGCAGTTCATTTCGTCTTCCGTCACGGTGATAAAGCCGGTTCCCTTTGGCTTATAGTTATCGTCTTCCGGAACGATGAGGTATTCTTTGGTATCGGGATCGTAGCTGTGCACCTGATAGCGCGTGCCGGGTTCGATATGTTCTCTGATCAACACGGTTTCGCCGTTTTCTTCGGGGTCTATGGTTTCTTCTAAATCATAGCCGTTCATTCCGCACAGAAGGTACCAGTCGTCAAACACCGGTTCGCCAAGGTCGGCAAACACCGTCAGCGGCAGCAGAGCGGCGAGCGTGAAAGCAAGAAGAACGGCAGCCAGTTTTCTCATGGTGATCTCTCCTATTTTTATAATTCTTATATCCATAAAATATCTTCCCGAGTGCCGATCGCAAAACGAAGAGGAACCGATCGGACGGAGTTTTCATTACGGTCAGTCGTTTTTCTTTTTGATGAT
>CADBPL010000215.1 GCA_902796535.1 Oscillospiraceae bacterium | reverse complement strand
GTCGGACGTGAACACGAAGTCTTCTTCGCCCGCGTACGGCTCAAAGCGGATCCACACGTCGCCGAACTGGCCGTGGCCGCCGGACTGCTTCTTGTGGCGGCCCTGCTTGTCGACCGTTTTGCGGATGGTTTCACGGTAGGCGACCTTCGGAACGGTCAGGTCGATCTCAACGCCGAACTTGCTCTTCAGCTTGGTCTTGATCACGTCAAGGTGCTGCTCACCCAGACCGCTTACGACCTGCTCGCGGGTTTCTTTATTGGTGACGAATGTGATCGTGGGATCTTCTTCCATCAGGCGGGTCATGCCGGCCGCGACCTTTTCTTCCTCGCCCTTCTTGTGAACGCTGACTGCCATGGACAGGCAGGGCTTGGGCGAATCAACAGGCGCGAGCACAATGTCGGTCTTGGGGGCGCGGAGGGTGTCGCCGGTCTTGGTGGCGGCGAGCTTGGTCACAACGCCGATGTCGCCGGCGGGGATGCAGGCGGTGTCTTCCTGCTTGTTGCCCTTAACGAAGATCAGCTTGCCCATGCGCTCCTGTTCTTCGGTGGTGGCGTTGATCGCCTGAACGTCGGGCGTGAGCTTGCCGGAAACGACCTTGAAGAAGGACATTTTGCCCACGAACGGGTCGGCGACGGTTTTGAAGCAGATCGCTGCAAGCGGGCCGTTTTCGTCACATTTGATGTCGCCTTCGCCGGCGTAATCGGCAGCGTCGGGCGCGTAGTTGGCAATGGCGTCAAGCAGCATATCGACCGCGTCGGTCGTGTAGCCGGAGCAGGCGAACACAGGGTCGATGGCGCCGGAAACGATACCGGCCTTGAGGCCGTTGACGATTTCTTCGTGGGTGAATTCCTCGCCCTCGAAGAATTTTTCCATCAGCTCGTCGTCAGCGGAAGCGACAGCCTCGTTGAAGGCGTCTTTCATTTCGGCAATGGTGTCATCGTCGGGCATGGCGGCCTCGGCAGCCTTGCCGTTTTTGTAGCTGAACGCTTTGCCGGTGGCGAAGTTGACGAAGCAGTCAACCTTGTCGCCGCTCATGTGCGGCACGATGACCGGGCAGATGCTCGGGCCGATGGCGTCTTTCAGCGCCTTGAGGGTCTTGTAGAAATCAGCGTTTTCGGCGTCAACTCTGGTGACGGCGAACATTTTGGCAATGCCGCGTTTTTTGGCGGCCTTGTAGGCTTTTTCAGCGCCCACGTCAAAGCTCTCGGTGCCGGCTGCCAGAACGATCAGCGCGGCCTCGGCGGCGCGGATGCCTTCGGCGACGCCGCCGGCAAAGTCGAACATGCCGGGCGTGTCAAGAATGTTGATCTTGCAGTTCTTCCATTCGATCGGCGCGATCGCTGTGGAAACGGAAGCCACTCTTCTCTTTTCTTCGGGGTCAAAGTCGAGCACGGTGTTGCCGTCGGCCACACGACCCAGACGGTCGGTCGCCTTGGCGATGTAGAGCATGGCCTCCGCCAGGGTGGTCTTGCCTCTGCCGCCGTGACCCGCCAACGCAATGTTGCGGATATCCTTTGCGTTGTATTGTTTCATTATCCTGTTCCTCCTTAAAATGATCCGAATAACGGAATGCTCTGATTTATGGGCCTGCTGCAAAACAGCATAAGCCATATTAGTTGAAGTATAACACATCATTTTCATAATTTCAACTATCTTTCGTGAAATTATAACGGATTTTTGGCTATTCTGATGGTTTGATTTTTACAGGCTGCTCTGCATTTTTTATTTGTATTTTTTTGATCGTAATGGTATAATATAATGTAATACGCGAAAAGAGAGAGATTGAACATGGGAAAAACACTGGTTCTGGCCGAAAAACCGTCCGTTGCCCGCGATCTGGCCGGGGTGCTCGGCTGCAAAAGGAACGGGAACGGCTGCCTGATCGGCGACAAATATATTGTGACCTGGGCGCTCGGCCATCTGGTCACGCTGGCTGACCCGGAGCTGTATGACGGCAAATACAGCACATGGCGGCTGGAAGACCTGCCGATGCTGCCGCAGAAGATGCAGCTGGTGGTCATCAAACAAACCTCCAAACAGTTCAAGGCGGTCAGCCAACTGATGCACAGCCCCGAGGTGGACAGCCTTGTGATCGCCACCGACGCCGGGCGCGAGGGCGAACTGGTGGCGCGGTGGATCATGCAGAAGGCCGGGTGGCGCAAGCCGACCAAACGGCTGTGGATCTCATCCCAGACCGATAAGGCCATTCGCGAGGGCTTTGCCGCGCTCAAGCCCGCGGCGCAGTATGATAACCTTTACCGTTCGGCACAGGCGAGGGCGCAGGCGGACTGGCTCGTGGGGCTCAACGTCACCCGCGCGCTCACCTGCAAGCATAACGCTCAGCTTTCCGCCGGGCGTGTGCAGACGCCGACGCTGGCGCTGATCGTCAAGCGCGAAGAGGAGATCGCCAAATTCGTGCCGAAGGAGTATTACACCGTTACGGCGCAGTTCGACGGCTTTAACGGCCTGTACAAAAACAGCAAGCTGCAAAGCGCTTTCAGCGACAAGGCGCAGGCGGAACAGCTGGCCGCCGCCGTCAAGGGCAGGCGCGCCACGCTGACGCAGGTCAAAAAAGAATATCGCCATGTGGCGCCGCCCGCCGCTTACGATCTGACCGAGCTGCAGCGGGACGCCAACAAAAAATACGCCTATTCCGCCAAGCAGACGCTGTCTTATATGCAGAGCCTTTACGAAACGCATAAAATTTTGACCTATCCCCGCACCGATTCCCGCTACATCACAAAGGACGTTGCCGCCACGCTCAGCGAGCGGCTGAAGGCCATCGCCATCGGCCCCTACAAAACGGCTGCGAATGAGCTGCTGCGCAAGCGCCCGCTGAACACAAAGTATATCGTCAACGACGCCAGGGTGACCGATCACCACGCCATCATTCCCACTGAGCAATATGTCGACCTGGCTGCGCTCACGCATGAGGAACGGAACATCTACGATCTGGTCGTCAGGCGCTTTTTGGCGGTGCTGGGCGAACCGTTTGAATATGAAGAAGTGAAGCTCACCGTTTCGGTGGACGGCAAAAACTTTTACGCCAAGGGCAAGACCGTGAAAAACGCCGGGTGGAAAGCAATCTACGGCGTGACCGATGACGACGAGGGCGAGGAGGAACGCAGCCAGACGCTGCCGCCGCTGCGACAGGGCATGACGGTGGCGGTGCTCGGCGCCGCCGTGAAGGCGGGCAAGACCAAGCCGCCTGCGCGCTATACCGAGGCCACGCTCCTGACGGCCATGGAAAACCCCTCCGGCCAGATCACCGACAGCCGGCTGAAATCCGTGATGGAAACGACGAGCGGGCTCGGCACACCGGCGACGCGGGCGGATATTATCGAAAAGCTGTTTGACACGTTTTATGTTGAGCGCCGCGGCAAGGAGCTGGTGCCGACCTCCAAGGGCAAGCAGGTCATCGGTCTGGTGCCGTCCGATCTCAAATCGGCGGAGCTGACGGCGAAATGGGAAATGGAGCTGCAAAAAATCGCCAAAGGGCAGGCAAAAAGCGAGGCCTTTGTGGAAGAAATGCGCCGCTACGCCTCCCATCTGGTATCCGGCGTGATCGCGTCCGACGCCGTTTATAAGCATGACAACGTCACGCAGGAAAAATGCCCCGACTGCGGCAAAAACCTGCTGGACGTGACGGGCAAAAACGGCAGAATGCTCGTTTGCCCCGACCGCGCGTGCGGCTACCGCAAGAGCGTGAGCCGCATCACCAACGCCCGCTGCCCCAACTGCCACAAAAAGCTGGAAATGCGCGGCGAGGGCGAAAAGAAAACCTTCTACTGTGTCTGCGGCTACCGCGAAAAGCTCAGCGATTTTGAAAAGCGCAAAGAGAGTCAGGGCGCCGGCAAACGCGACGTGGCCAACTACATGCGCAATCAGGCCAAAAACGAGCCGAAGGGCAGCAGCGCTTTGGCCGATCAGCTTGCCAAATGGCTGGAAAACAATCAATAACTGAGAACAGACAGGCGGATTATTTATGAAACAATTCATTCGGATCACGGCGGCTTTGCTGGCGGCGCTTTTGTGCGTCGGCAGCCTTTGCGCCTGTTCCAGAGCCGAAAAGGATGCGACGGTGCGGCTGCCTTTGGCTGAGGAGCCGCACACGCTCGACCCGCAGATCGCGACAAGCGACAGTGAAAGATGCGTGGTCGCCAATTGTTTTGAAGGGCTGATGAAGGCGACTGCCGACGGGGAGATCGTTCCGGCCGCTGCCGAAAAGGTGTCGGTGAGCAGCGACGGGCTGAACTACCTTTTCACCCTCAAACGCGACGCCAGGTGGCACATCAACACCAACCATGAGGATCTGCTGGGCAAGAATTACGAGACAGCGCTTGATTTGAATGTGATCTCGACCGACTTTGCCTTTGGGCTGCAGCACGCGCTGGATCCGGCCACGAAGGCGCCGGACGCCAGAAAGCTTTATATGATCAAGAATGCCGAGGCGGTCAATCAGGGCAAAAAATCCATGAAAGAGCTGGGCGTCAAAGCGCTTGACCGTTACCGGCTGCAGATCACGCTGGAATACCCGAGCGCGAGCTTTTTGCAGGCGCTGACCGAGCCGATCGCCATGCCGGGCAACCACGCTTTTTTTGAGGCGACGCGGGGACGTTACGGGCTCAACGCCTCCTGTATGCTGTGCAACGGGCCGTTTTATCTGTCCCGCTGGTATCCGGAGGATTCCATCGTTTTGCGCCGCAACCCGGATAACTGGCATTTTTCCGCAAAGGTCTATCAGGTGAATATGCCGTTCGCCGTTGAGGAGGATACGCTGACCAAAAACCTGATAAACGGCCTTTACTGCTCCGCCTTTGTGCAGCCCGGGCAGGTGGAGGAACTGGAGAGCAGGGGCGTGAAGGTGGAAACCGTTCAGAACGGGCTGCTGGCGCTGTTTTTCAACTGCGGCGATGAACTGACCAAACAGTCTTCTCTGCGCTTTGCGCTGGTCAAGGCAACGAATTTTTCCGCGTTCGGCTTTGAAACGCAGATCAAGGGGCTTGTGCCGCCCTCGTGCATGGTGGGCGCGCGCAGCTTTGTTGAGGTGTCTCCCGGCATCGGGCGGCTCGCCTATGACGAAAAGAAGGCGATCAGCTTTTTCAAAAAAGCCGGCGGAGACAAAGGGCTTTCGCTGAGTGTTCTGTGCCCGGAGGAATATGAAAACGGGGTGCGCGCCGTGATCCAGAACTGGCAAAAGGTGTTCGGCATCTCCTTCGCCGTTCAGGTGGAGGCGCTTCCCGCCGAAGAATTGCAGGAGCGGTTTGAAAAGGGCGAATACCAGTGCGTGGTCACCTCGGTGCAAACCGGCCGGCAAACGCCGCTCGACTTTTTGGAAGATTTTCAGAAAAAGGATTATTGCCGGTATGCACCGAAAAAGATGAACGAGCTGCTCGACGCCGTTCGCCGTGCCGGCAGCGAAAAGCAATTGGTGGAGGCCGTTACGCAGGCGCAGGCCTTCCTCATTCAAAACGCGGTCGTCTGCCCGCTGCAGTACACGGCCAGTTACCGCGCTGTGGCGGAAAAAACGCAGGGGATCTATTTCAGCCATTCCGGTCAAACCGTTATGCTGCCTGAAATGGAAATGCTGAAATAAGGTGCAACTATGACAAAACAGAAAAAAATCATGTGCGCCGCAAGCTGGGTGCTCACGGCGCTGTGCATGGCGGCTATCTTCTTCTTCTCTCACCAGAATTCGGATGCTTCGGCGGAAATCAGCATGGATTTTTATTCCAAAATTCTGGAGCTGATCGGCCGGGTCGCGGAACGGCTCGGGCATGACGGCATTCGCACGCTGGCGCATTTCACCGAATACACCGCGCTCGGCTTTTTGATGAGTACGTCGCTGACGTTCACCTGCTCGCGCCGCCGCCCGTGGCTCACGCTCGGCCTTTGCGCGGCCTATGCCGTGACCGATGAGATCCACCAGCTCTTCGTGCCGGGGCGTGCGTTTCAGGTGAAGGATATGGCGGTGGATTCCGCCGGTGCGCTGCTGGGCATTTCCGTGTTCTTCCTGCTGAGCCTGATTATCCTGAATATTCAGAAAAAGAAAACAGGCCCGATCACCTGAGATCGGGCTGCCACTGATATTTTTTCAGATCCACATAGGCGTCCGTTACCAAAACGCCTTCCGCTTCCAGCAGCGCGATCTGCCGGTTTTCACCGCCGAAGGCGAACGCCGGGGAGACGCGCCCGCTGCGGTTGACCACGCGGTAGCAGGGAATGCCGTCCGGGTCTGGATTCACATGGAGAGCATAGCCCACCACCCGTGCCCAGCGCGGGTTGCCCGCGAGCAGCGCCACCTGCCCGTAGGTTGCGACGCGCCCGACGGGGATTTCACGCACCACGTCATAAATCTTTTCAAACGTATCACCCATTTATATCACCGTAATTATTATAACAAACAGCTTTCATTTTACAAGAACGGCGGGGCGCTTTTTTTTGAAAAAGAACGACAAAATTCAACTGGATATCACCGGCATGACCTCCGAGGGCAGCGGCGTCGGCCGCGCCGAGGGCATGGCGGTTTTTGTGCCGCTGACCGCTGTGGGCGACCGTGTTTCAGCGCATATCCTCAAAACCAAAAAGACTTACGCCTATGCCAAAATCGACGAGCTGCTCACGCCGTCCGCCGACCGCGCGGAGCCGGATTGCCCGGTGTTTGCCCAATGCGGCGGCTGCGTTTATCGCCACATCCACTATCAGGCGGAATTGAAGATCAAGCAGGATTACGTGGAAAGCTGCTTTCAGCGCATCGCCAAAATGCCGCTCAGGGTTCAGCCCATTGTCGGCGCCGCGCAGACCGTAGGCTACCGCAACAAGGCGCAGCTGCCGGTGCAAAATGAAAACGGCGCGGTCAAAATCGGTTTTTTTTCGCGCCACAGTCATCGTGTGGTGAACAGCACCGCCTGCCGACTGCAGCCCGAGGCGTTCAGCCAAATCACCGAAGCGGTGCGCCGATGGATCGCCGAATACGATATTTCCGTCTATGACGAAACGGCTCACACGGGGCTGCTGCGCCATATTTTTATCCGCGCGTCGCAGGGCTGTCAAGAGCTTGTGCTTTGCCTTGTGATCAACGGCACGGCGCTGTCCCACGCCGATTCGCTCATCGGGCGCTGCGTGCCGCTGGGCGTCACGGGGCTGGTGCTCAACGTCAACCGCGAACGCACCAACGTCATTCTGGGTGAGACGTGTCAAACGCTTTACGGCAAGCCCTTCATCACCGACACGCTGTGCGGCAAGGCATTTGACATTTCGCCGCTGTCATTTTATCAGGTCAACCGCGATCAGGCCGAGCGGCTCTATGCCCGGGCCGCCGAATACGCCGGGTGCGATGGGAACACCGTGCTGCTCGATCTGTATTGCGGCGTGGGCACCATCGGGCTGACGATGGCGGACAGGGTCAAACAGCTCATCGGCGTGGAG
>CADBPL010000214.1 GCA_902796535.1 Oscillospiraceae bacterium | reverse complement strand
CTCGTTAATACACCAAGTATTGCCTGCGTTTTTTGTTTCATCTGACGAAAAATCCTCTCGCCAATCTGCACACCGCGATTTAATCAGTGGTTACCTAACCGGCGTGAGCAACAGGCGGGCTGCTTTGGCGGGGTTTGCCCTTTGGCTGCGGCGGTTAGCGCTTCCTAACTTAAATACTATTATATTCTTATTTTGTCGATAGTCAAGAGACAGGGGGAATTTTTTTATTTCTTACTTTCATCTTTTTTGCACCGGAAGCAGCCGACGCTTTCTGCCGAAGAGACGGTCGCTTTCATGATTTATCCCAGCGCCACGTCCAGCGCCATCATCAGGCTGAAGCCGACGGCGAAAAACAGCACCCCCACGTGGGAATGCTCCCCTGCGCTCATTTCGGGGATCAGCTCCTCCACCACCACATACAGCATCGCCCCCGCCGCAAAGGCCAGCAGATACGGCATGACGGGCACGACCAGACCGGCCACGATCACGGTCAGCGCGCCGAACACCGGTTCCACCGCGCCGGAGAGTACGCCCAGCAAAAAGGATTTCGGCTTGCTTTTTCCCTCTGCGAACAGCGGCAGGGAGATGATCGCGCCCTCGGGAAAATTCTGAATGGCGATGCCCAGCGCCAGCGCCAGCGCGCCGCCCGCCGTAATGCTCGGCGAAGCGGAGCGCAGCCCCGCGTAAACAACGCCGACCGCCATGCCCTCCGGAATGTTGTGCAGCGTCACGGCGAGCACCATCATGGCCGTGCGGTTCAGGCTGCTTTTCGGGCCCTCCGCCTGTTCCGCGCTCCTATGTAAATGCGGGATCACGTGGTCGAGCAGCAGCAGGAACAGGATCCCGAACCAAAAGCCGAGAAAAGCGGGCAAAAACGCCCAGCTTCCCATGGCCGCGCTTTGCTCAATGGCGGGCACGATCAGGCTCCAGATGGAGGCCGCCACCATCACGCCCGCCGCAAAGCCGGTGAGCGCCCGCTGCACGGACAGCTTTATATTTTTGCGCAGAAAAAACACGCAGCCGGCGCCCGCGGCCGTGCCGATAAACGGAAGCAAAAGCCCCGTCAAAACCGTTTTCATGCCCGGAACCATCCTTTCTTTTGAAAGGCTTTTTGTCAGGGAGCGGATCAACCGAGGTTAGCGCAAGCTAACAATATAGTATTATACATCATCCTGCCGAAAAATCAACCGGTTTGTTACGCCGTGCGGGCTTTCTGAAATTTTGCCGGAAAATATGAAAAAAAGGCTTGACAAATTATATCGTATGCGATATAATCGCAAACGAGGTGATAAGTTTGTCCGAACGAAACGGAAATTACGACGCCCTGCGGCTGAAAAACCAGCTCTGCTTTCCGTTGTATGCGGTCTCCAACATCATTACGCGGCGATATAAGCCGCTGCTGGCGCAGCTGAACCTGACCTACACACAGTATATCGTGATGATGGTGCTGTGGGAAGAGGGGGAAGTCAACGAAAAGTTTTTGTGCGAAGCGTTGTTTCTGCAGTCCAACACCCTGACGCCGCTGCTGAAAAAGCTGGCGGAAAAGGGCTACATCCGCAAGGAACGCTCCGGCGCGGATGAGCGCAACCTGGTGATCACGCTCACGCAAAGCGGCCGCGCGCTGCAGGAAAAGGCGCTGTGCGTGCCGGAAAGCATCGCAAGGGAGTTTTCCCTGTCGCAGGAAGAAGCTGTGTCGTTATATCAAACACTGTATAAAATTTTAGAAAAGGAAAGGGAGAAAAACAAATGAGCGTCTATGATTTCACTGTAACTGACAACAAAGGCAATGAGGTTTCGCTGGAAGCCTATCGCGGCAAGGTGCTGCTGATCGTGAACACCGCCACGCGCTGCGGCTTCACCCCGCAGTATGACGGGCTGGAAAAGCTGTATGAGACTTATGCCGAAAAGGGCTTTGAAATTCTGGATTTTCCCTGCAACCAGTTTGCGTTTCAGGCGCCCGGCAGCGATGAGGAGATCAATTCCTTCTGCACGCTGCGTTTCAACACCAAGTTCCCCCGCTTTGCCAAGATCAAGGTCAACGGCCGGGAGGAAGCGCCGCTGTACACGTTCCTGAAAAGTCAGGCGTCCGGCCGCATCAAATGGAACTTTACCAAATTCCTGATCGGCAAAGACGGCAACGTCGCCGCGCGCTTTGCGCCGGCGGATAAGCCGGAATCGCTGGAACAGGCGATCGAAGCGGAACTGAACAAATAAGGATGGATGAAATGACGGATCAGGAGAAGAAAACGCTGCTTGGCGCGCAGCAGGGGGAGCTGGACGCCGTGCTGATGTATCAGGCGCTGGCGAAAGCGGCCAAAGCAGAGCGCGACAAAACCGTGTTTCTCACACTGGCCGCCGAAGAGGGGCACCACGCCGCCGTGTTCAAAGCGCTGACGAACACGGCGCTGGCGCCGAAGAAGCGGAACGCCGCGCTGCTGACGCTGCTTTACCGGCTCATCGGCAGAAAAAGGCTGTATCCGCTCATCGCCCGGGGAGAATACGCAGCCGCCCGCAATTATCAGCCGCTGATCGACCGTTTTCCGCCAATCGAGAGCGTGAAGAACGACGAAACCAGACATGGCGACATGGTCGCCCAGCTGCTCCGCTGAACGGGCGGCACAGACAAAAAAACAACAGAAACGCCGAGATTCACTGGCAAAGGTGAGTCTCGGCGTTTGATATGTATTATGACAAAAAAGCAAAGGTGTTCCTTGTTCCTCCGCGGAATGTTCCCGGCGCGTTTTACGTTTTGGTCAGATGCCCGAGGGAGAATAGATCAGCCCCGGAGCTTCGGCCAGGCGGCGCATTTCGGAATCGGCGGGCGGTGAAACGGCGGCGGTGGCAAAGGGGCGCTGCAG
Source organism: Oscillospiraceae bacterium (assembly GCA_902796535.1). Classification (GTDB taxonomy): domain Bacteria; phylum Bacillota; class Clostridia; order Oscillospirales; family Acutalibacteraceae; genus UBA8612. Next base: position 5,225 of record CADBPL010000214.1, on the reverse strand, counting down.
CGCTTTGTATTTGCCGGCGGCCGTGTTGTGGTAGGGCATGAGCTCAAGCGGGAAGCCTGAGGTGAACGCGCGGACGGCTTCAAGCTCCTGCGCGTTATAGCCGGGGATATACGGCATACGGAACCTCACGTTTGCCCCGCCAGCCATGAGCCGTTTGGCATTATCGAGGATCACCCGGTTGGATGCGCCGGTGTTTTGAATGTGGTTTTTTTCGTCGATCCCTTTCACGTCAAAAAGAAACAGGTCGGTGACCGGCAGCATTTTTTCCAGCACGTCCGGCCAGGCAAAGCCGCAGGTTTCAACGGCCGTGTGAACGCCCTGTTCTTTGGCGGCCGCGAGCAGCGCAAAGCAAAACGCAGGCTGCGCGAGCGGTTCGCCGCCGGAAAGCGTCAGCCCTCCGCCGGAGGTTTCGTAAAACGCCCTGTCTCTGACGACGGCCGCGATAATATCCTCAACCGCCGCCGTTTTGCCCGCGATCTCCCGCGCCGCGCCTTCGCAGACCGCCGCGCAACGGCCGCAGGCGGCGCAGGCCGCGTCAAAGGCATGGGCGCAGAGCGCTGTGCACTTGCCGCAGCCGACGCATTTGCTCCGGTAAATCATGCGTTCGGGCTCAAAGGCCTGCGATTCGGGGTTGTGGCACCACCTGCACCGCAGCGGGCAGCCCTTCAAAAACACGGTGGTTCTGATGCCAGGCCCGTCGTGGATGGAAAAACGCTGCACGTCAAAAATCGTTCCGTTCATGCTCCGCCTCACAGCTCCACGCTCGTGCGCGCAATGATGTTATCCTGCAAATCTGGCTCCAGCCGGTTGAAATATTCGCTGAAGCCGCCGACGCGCACGATGAGGTTTTCATGCCGTTCGGGGTGCTGCTTGGCGTCGAGCAGCTCTTCTTTGGAAACAACGTTGATCTGCAGGGTCTGACCGCCCTGTTTGAAATAGGTTTTGGCAAGGGCGAGGTAGGCCTGCATCCCGGCGGGGGTCGCAAACTGCGCCTTGGAGAATTTCAGCTGCAAAACGTTGCCGCTCGTTGCCAGAAGCTGGTTGGAGCAGAGCACGGAATTCAGCACCGCGGTCGGCCCCGCCTTGTCGTTGCCCGGGGTCGGGCCGATGGAATCCGCCAGCAGGGGCGCAAATTTTTTCTTGCCGTTGGGCAGGGCGCCGAGGTGGCGGCCGTAATTGGCGGCCCGCTCAAAGGTGCTGCAGCCAATGCCGAACCGGCCGCCGCGGAACGTTTCTTTGGTTTGCGCATACCGGTAGATGTGGTCGGTCACGGCGCCATAAAGCGCGTCGGGCCCGTCGCAGTCGTTGCCGAATTTTTCAACCGCTCTGATATCCGCAAGCAGTTCGCCGCAGCCTTCAAAATCACCGTTCAGCGCGGCAATAAAATCGGCCACGGTGTATTTGCCCGTGTCGTAAACCAGCGTTTTCAGCGCGTATAACGAATCGACCGCGTCGGGCAGACCCTCGGTCAGAATCTGGCCGTGGCCGTAGATCGGGCCGCGGTTTTTGTAATCCAGTCCCTTTTCGATGCAGCCCTGGATCTGGATCGATTTCCACGGGTTCGGGGCGTATGCGGCAAACAGCGCCTGCGCCTTGTTGGAGGTTTCGGTGACGTAGTCGAGCAGATAGTCGACCTGCCGCAGGAACGCGTCATAGAGCTTTTCAAAGGTGTCAAAGCCGGTCGGGTCACCGGTTTCAAGCCCCAGCCGTTCGCCGGAATATTGGCAAACCCCATTGAACAGGGCGAACTCCAGCGCCTTGGCAACGGAAATTTCGCCGTCCTCCAGCCCCATGTGGGATTTGCCGAAAATGTCGATCTGGTTGCAGCCGTTCATGCAGTACAGGTGCGAGTCGGACGGCGGAATGCCGAGCGCCTCGAGCGCCGGGCAGACGCATTCGTCATTATAAATCGCAGGCATACCGATGCCCGACGCCAGCGTTTCGACCGCCGCCTTCCACAGCGCTTCGGGCGTGTTGGGGTGCACGCGCATGGTGATGTTGGGGGTCGTGTATTTTTTCTCCCGCGCAAGCTTCAGCACGTCATACGACAGCGCGCAGCTGCGGTCATTGCCGCGTTCGTCGCTGCCGCCGATGCACAGGTTCCACGTTCTCGTCTGATAAAACAGCTCCCACAGCTTGGTCAGGCAGGCATAGCGGTCTTCTTCGCCGCTCGTTTCGTAATAGCTGCCCAGTGCGTAGTCGAACAGCCCGGGCGAATCTATATCCGCAAAGGTGAAAATCAGCCAGAACATTTCACAGGCTTCAAAAAAATCGCGCGGCTGACGGCGCGGCACGTGATCCAGCGCCGCGGCGAGCCGGGCCAGGATCGCTTTGTCCCCATCCGCGGCGGTTTCCTGCATGGCAAGCGCAAGGGCTTTGTAGCGGTCGGCGATGATTTCGAGCGCGTCCACACACAGCAGCAGCGCATCGTAAAACGTTTGCCGGTCGGTGTGGATTTTGGAAAAGAGCGCGATCCTTTCCCGAATGCCGTTCGTGCCGATGCGCAGCAGCAGCTCGTAATCGGGGTTGCTGTGGCCGCCGCCCGCCGCCCACGCCGCCTTGCAGCGTTCCATCGTTTCCTGCTCGGGCGACCTGACCTTGCTGATGATGCGGGGCGTTTCCAGCGCAAAAAAACGATCCATGAGCCGATCCAGCTCCGCCCGCAGATCGGGGTTCGCTTCGCGCTCGGCGCGGCAGCGGCTTTCATCCGCCCGGATCCCTGCCGCGCGCTCATAGCGGAAGGCAAGCCGATCCATCAAATGAACCGGGCCGGCGAACCATGCCGACGGGTCGATGCTCAGCGGAATATGCTCCGCAAAGCTCTTGAAGCCGCAGGCGATGCGGTATTCTTTTTCATCACGGTCGGCCGCCGCGTAGCCGCACGCAAACGGCTCGAGTTCCTGTATCTTCATGTTTGATCTCCTCTCGTTATCCGTCGAGCGTTCCCGGTTATTTATAAAATCCATTATACCTTTCGTGAACGAAAAAGTCAAAAGAACAACGGACTTTTTTAAAAAACAGTTGTCAAGAGAAGCGTGGCGGGATATAATGACGAAAAGAACGACAGCGGCTTTAAAACTTTTTGCATAAAAAAGCAGCTGACAGTCAATCGGCAGAGCTTTTTCGTCGCCGGTTAAATTTAAAGGTGACGATTACATCGGAATAGATTCATATAAAAAAAGAAGAAAAGGGAAATGCCTGCGGTTTTCAGGGCTTGGTATCCTATATTCATCGTTGCGGGAACGCTTTGACATTTCGGTGAAAAACAGCTCAATGGTATCCAGATTACTCAAAGAAACCTGTGAAAAAGGGCTGATTATAATTTCGGATGATTCAACATCCGATAAGACTCGAAAGTATTTGCCGTATTGGGCATGATTTTTACTTGACCGGTAGTTGACTGAAACATAAACGGAACGCAAAGAATCGTCTTGTTTTAAGGCTTTTTAAAAGGTTTTTACTTGACGGGTAGTTGACTGCCGGACGTCAAACAGAAAATCAGAAGGTGAAAAAGCAAAACCACTCCTTATCCGTGCCTGCAACGAAGCGTAAAGTTTTGCAGTTTTTTAAAGAACAACCTCAGGAGGGAACCTTTATGTCCATTGAAAAAGTGAAGGCGTTTTTTGCCGCTCGGGGCATAGCCGACCGGGTGCTGGAATTTGACGTATCGAGCGCGACGGTGGAGCTGGCCGCGCAGGCGCTGCACTGCGAGCCGTGCCGCATTGCCAAAACGCTCTCATTTCTGGTCAACGGCGCGCCGATTCTGATCGTTGCCGCGGGCGACGCCAAAATCGACAACCCGAAATACAAAGCGCAGTTCGGCGCCAAGGCCAAAATGCTTTCGCCCGATGAGGCCGTCGCGCTCATCGGCCACGCCGTGGGCGGCGTTTGCCCGTTCGCGGTCAATGCGGGCGTTTCGGTTTATCTGGATGAATCGCTCCGGCGGTTTGAGACCGTGTTCCCCGCCTGCGGCAGCAGCAACAGCGCCATTGAGCTGACGATGGCTGAGCTGGAACAGTATTCCGCCCCCGCCGCATGGGTCGACGTGTGCAGGGGCTGGCAGGAATCAGCGCTGTGATTCGGTCGCCGCAGCCGGAAATTTTTATTTGACGGCGGCGGTTGATTTTGCTATAATATGACAAGAAATTTTGACGCAAGGAGACGATAGCTATGGATTCAAACAAAAGACCGGAAACAATGGAGCGCATCACAACCGCGGCGCTGGCGAACGCGTTCATTGAGGAACAGATTGCGGCGCTCAAGGCGCAGATCGGCGACAAAAAGGTGCTGCTTGCGCTGTCGGGCGGCGTGGATTCCTCCGTCGTCGCGGCGCTGCTGATCAAAGCCATCGGCAAGCAGCTCGTGTGCGTTCACGTGAACCACGGCCTGCTGCGCAAAGGCGAGCCGGAGCAGGTGATCGAGGTGTTCCGCAACCAGATGGACGCAAACCTCGTTTACGTTGACGCGGTGGATCGTTTTCTTGACAAGCTCGCCGGCGTGGCCGACCCCGAGCAAAAGCGCAAGATCATCGGCGCTGAGTTTATCCGCGTGTTTGAAGAAGAAGCGCGCAAGCTCGACGGCATCGAATTCCTTGCGCAGGGCACCATTTACCCCGACATTTTAGAGTCCGACGGCGTCAAGGCGCACCACAATGTGGGCGGTCTGCCGGAGGATCTGCAGTTTGAGCTGGTCGAACCGGTCAAGCTGTTGTTTAAAGATGAAGTCCGCGTCGTCGGCAAGGCGCTCGGCCTGCCGGACGGTATGGTTTACCGTCAGCCGTTCCCCGGCCCCGGTCTGGGCGTGCGCTGCCTGGGCGCGATCACGAGAGACCGGCTCGAAGCCGTGCGCGAATCCGACGCCATCCTGCGTGAGGAATTTGCGAAGAACGGGCTGGCGGGCAAGGTCTGGCAGTATTTCACCGCCGTGCCGGATTTCAAATCGGTCGGCATTAAAGACGGCAAGCGCACCTTCGCTTACCCCGTCATCATCCGCGCCGTGAACACCACCGACGCCATGACCGCCACGGTCGAGAACGTGCCGTTTGAGCTGCTCGAGCACATCACCAAACGCATCACCACCGAGGTCGAAAACGTCAACCGCGTGCTGTTCGACCTCACCCCGAAGCCCTCGGCGACGATTGAGTGGGAGTGAGATACCGGATTCGAAAAAGCCAGTATTTTCAAGGCTTTCCGGCATTATCCAAGTCCTTTTGATAACAATTTGAT
>CADBPL010000213.1 GCA_902796535.1 Oscillospiraceae bacterium | reverse complement strand
CGTTTTCCGGCGGCGGCCCGCTGATCGATCTGGGTGTTCACGTCATCGATCTGGCGCGTTATCTGGCCGGCAACCCCAAGCCCGTTGAGGCCTTCGGCGTCACTTACGACAACCTCGGCCCCAATCGCGCCGGCGGCGGCGAAATGGCGTGGAACGCCGACGACAGCGGCGAGCATCCCTATAATGTGGAGGATATGGTTTCGGCGCTGGTGAAGTTTGACAACGGCTTTACCCTGCAGGTCGAGGCTTCTTTCAACCTCAACGTGCCGCGCGACGTGGGCTTTGTGACCATGTTCGGCACCAAGGCGGGCGTGAACATTGCCGACCACGTTGAGCTTTACACCGACGCGGCGACGATGTTTGTGGATATCAAGCCCACCGGCGACACCGGCTTTGATTTCCGCGGCGCGTTCAACGCCGAGATTGCCGGGTTTGTCGACGCTGCGGTGAACGGCGCTGCCTGCCGCGCGAGCGCGGAGGACGGCGTGGAGCTGATGAAGATCATCGACGCGATCTACGAATCCGCCAAGGTGCGTCATTCCGTGGCGATCAACTGAACATCATGAAGTCATAAAAATCCCCCATAGCTGTTTGGTTCAGCTATGGGGGATTCCTGCATTTTCTTATTTGTCTTCCTCACGGATCGCGCCGCGGCGGATTTTGCCGCTGATGGTTTTGGGCAGCTCTTCCACAAACTCCACCACGCGCGGATATTTATAGGGCGCGGTACGCTCCTTGACGTAGTTCTGGATCTCTTTTTTCAGTTCGTCCGTGCCGACGGTGCCTTTGGTGAGCACGATGGTCGCCTTGACCACCTGACCCCTTACCGGGTCGGGCACGCCGGTGATGGCGCATTCGAGCACATAGGGCAACTCCATGAGCACGCTTTCAATTTCAAACGGCCCGATGCGGTAGCCGGAGGATTTGATCAGATCGTCCGTGCGGCCGAAGTACCACAGGTAGCCGTCCTCATCGCGCCATGCCATGTCGCCGGTGTGATACAGGTCGTCGTACCAGGCGTCGGTCGTTTTTTCATCGTCAAGATAGTAGCCGATGAACATGCCGTAGGGGAACCCGTTTTTGGTGCTCAGGCAGATTTCGCCCACTTCGCCCACCTTGGTTTCTTCGCCTTCGCTGTTGATGAGCTTGATGTCGAACTGCGGCGTGGGCTTGCCCATGGAGCCGGGGCGGATCTCGGCGCCGATGAGATTGGCGACGGTGAGCGTGGTTTCGGTCTGGCCGAAGCCCTCGTGGATCATCAGACCCGTTGCGTTTTTGAACTGTTCATATACCTCTTCATTCAGCGCTTCACCCGCCGTGGTCGCGTGCTTCACGCTGCTGAAATCGTATTTCGACAGGTCTTCCTTGATGAAGAAGCGGTACATGGTGGGCGGCGCGCAGAAGGTGGTGATGTTGTAATCGTGGAACATCGGCAGAATTTCGGATGCGTGGAAACGGTCAAAGTCATAGGTGAACACAGCCGCTTCGCACAGCCATTGCCCGTAAAGCTTGCCCCAGACGGCCTTGCCCCAGCCGGTGTCGGAAATGGTGAAATGCAGCCCGTCGGGGTCGACGTTATGCCAGTAGCGGGCGGTGACGATGTGGCCGATGGCGTAGGCGAAGCTGTGCGCGGCGATCTTGGGGTAGCCGGTCGTGCCGGAGGTGAAATACATGATCATCTTGTCGCGCACGTTGTGGTCGGTCGGGCGGGGGAAGACGCTCGACGCGTTGGCCGTGCCCTCGTCAAAGTTCAGCCAGCCGTCGCGCGTGCCGTTGACGCAGAGCTTGAATTCCAGCGTCGGGCTTTCCCTGTGCGCTTCGTCGATGGCGTCACGCACCTCGCCGTCGCTCGTGGCGATCACGGCGCGCACCCCTGCGGCGTTGAAGCGATAGGAGAAATCCTTTGCGGTGAGCTGATTGGTGGCGGGAATGACGATGGCGCCGATCTTATGCAGCGCGTTGATCGCAACCCAGAACTGCCAGTGGCGCTTGAGCACAAGCACCACGCGGTCGCCGCGTTTGATGCCCAGAGACGTGAGGTAGTTGGCAGCCTGAGAGGAAAGCACGGAAATATCGCGGAAGGTGAAAACGCGCTTTTCCTTTTTGTTGGAAAGCCAGACCATCGCGACCTTGTCGGGCTTTCTGCACCCCAGCTCGTCCACCACGTCGAAGGCGAAGTTGAAGTTTTCGGGCACGTTGAAGGAAATATCGGTCAGCAGTCCCTTTTCGTTCACGGTTTCGTTGACGTAGCGTTTGTAGAGCAGCTCGTCATCCGCAATGTCGGCGGCTTCGCTGATTTCTGGTGGGGTGGGCAGGCCGGAACCGTTGCCCTTGACCACGACGCTGATGAACTGGCAATTCTCGCCGTCAATGGCGACCATGCCGTGGGGCAGGGAGGAGTTGAGCAGCATTTTGTCGCCCGGGCCGAGGATCTCGGTGTGCTCGTCGATCTGCACCTTCAGCCGGCCGCTGATGATGTATTCAAACTCCTGCCCGTCATGCTGGGTGCAGGTGATGGGCGAGTTGGCGAGTTTTTCGCTGTATTTGGCGGTGACCAGAAACGGGTCGACCAAACGGTCTTTAAACAGCGGCGCCATGTGTTGGTATTCAAAGCCCTCCTTGCGGCGGATCGGCATGCCTTCGCCGCTGCGCAGAAGCGTATATTTGGAAAGCTTGGGCATTTCGCCGGTGACCAGAGCCGACAGGTCGGTTTTGAACGCGGCGGCGCACTTGTGCAAAAAGGTGAACGACATATCGCGGTAGCCGTTTTCACTTTCAATATACTCCCGTTGGCTTACGCCGGTGATCTCCGCCATCTGCGCGGGGGTCAGCCCCATGATGGTTCTCAATTCGCGGATG
>CADBPL010000212.1 GCA_902796535.1 Oscillospiraceae bacterium | reverse complement strand
TCGCCGATCTGCGCGGGGGCGACCACGGCGGGCACCTTGTAGAAATCACCGGCTTTTTCCAGCGTGTTGAGGTCGACGGTGACGGTGCTCACGACTTCCTTGTCCTGATTGGTGTAGTTGATCGTGATGCTCTTCATACCGACGTGATTGGCTTCGTTGAGCAGGAAGTTGATGTAGATCTGATCGTCGATCGTCACGCTCTGCCAATCCCGCAGGGTCGTCTTTTCGGTCGCCGTGAAGGTCGCGGTGTAGGTCACGTTGCCGGCGACAGCGGGGAACGCATCGGTCAAACCGTAGGTATTCTCGCCGTCCGTCCAGCCGGAGAACGTGTAGGTATACTGCGCGTCCTCGTCTTTGGTCGGGGTTTCGCCCTCGTAGACAGGCGTTGCGAGGAACGTGACGTCGCTGCTCTGCAGCGGTTCGCCGTCCCAGTTTACAAAGGAAACAGTGTACTCTGTGCTGATGGTGAAGGCTTTGTTCAGGGTGTAGACCGCGGAGCCGATCGTCACCGTCTGCGCAGCATTGTATGTGCCCACCTCGACAGGCGCCTCGGTCGTTGCCGCATAGTTAGTGGAACCGGTGCCTTCATAGAGGATCGCGTCGACGCTGAGGGTCTCGCCCGCTGCCGCCGCAAGCTCCGTGACCCAACTGTGCTGATACACGCCGTCCCGATCGACCGATTCTGCGCCGTGCGCTTCGCAGTCATACTCGGCGTCCTCGGCGTTGAGCGAGAGGACAAAGTCGCTTTCACCCAGATTGCAGCCGTCGTTCGCGCAGGTCATGGTCAGGGTGTTCCCGTTCGCAGCATATTGCAGATCATGCGTATGCGGCCAGATATGGATATATCTTGTGTGGCCGTGCACATAATTGTCACAAGCTTTGGCAGCGGCTTCCGATGCGCCTGACACGGAAACCAGACCGGAAGCAATATTCACGGTAGCGGAAGCTGCGCTGCCGGTAACGCCGGTGCCGATGGCCTCCGCTCCGTACTGACCCGCGCCGCCATACGCAGTGATGTCGCCGCCGTAAATATTGATGGTCGCTACTTTGGAGTTCTTACCAAACCCGGTGCCGATAGCCGCACCGTCACCGCCGCCTCTCGCGACGATCGTGCCGCCGTAGATGGTGATGGGCTCGGCGTTGCTCTGGCACGCGCTGCCTATACCCGCGCCGCCGCGCTTGCCGCTCCTGTAGCTGCCGCCGGTTGCGTTCACAGTGCCGCCGTGGATATTGATCGTGCCGGAATTATAACGAATAGAAACGTTTTCACTTGTTCTGTAGGAACCGATCGCAGCAGAATAGCCGTTCTGCGCTTTCGCAGTCAGTGTGCCTGTGCCTTCGCCCTGGCCGAAAATGTTAAAAACAGCGCCGGCCGGAACGTTGATGCCCGTATTCGCCGTCAGGGTCGCGCCGTCGCAGAGAATCAGATTGACGTTTCCGCTCGTCACGATTCTGCCGCTGACCGTCACATCCCCGGTCACCGCATACCAGCCTGCAGGCCAGTCTGTGAGCGTGGGCGTGACGACCTTGAAGTCGCTGACGGTCTTCGTTTCGTACACGACCTTGGAGCCGTCCCACGACGCCTCCCGGTAGGTTAGATCGACGACCAGCGTCAGGGTGTTTTGTTTCCGAATACCGTAGTCCTCAAGCGTTTTGTTGTCTTCCAGCTCTGTGTTGTTGAAAACCAGCGTCTGCCGCTCCGGCGCGTAACCGGTCTTGTCCTGGATCTTTGCTTTGATGGCTTCGATCGTGTCAACCGGTTCTGCGTCAAGGGTGATCGTTCTGTCGCCGCCGACCACATCGATATAGATCTGCATGGCGTTCGCTGTGATCGCGAACAGGCCGGCGAGCATCAGCACCGTCAGCAGAAAGCTGATTGGTTTTTTCATTCTTGTCATGGTTTTTCCTCCAGTATTTTAATGTTAAGATTATAACACTTCTTATACAGTTGTCAATAGCATTTCAAACGGAATGGACACAAAGCAGAAAATTGTCTAATTCAGCCCTTGCCAAATCCGTTCCGTTGCAGTATAATAAAGCCGCATTCATCCTGAACAGAAGCGGAGGATTCTCTATGTTAACGCCGGAAGAACGAATTCAGGTTTTAAAAAACAACAGCGTGACGCTGCACACCGAAACCCTGACCTGCATCAAAAACGCCCTGCTTTCCCTGATGAACGAGAAGGCCTATGATGAAATCACCATGACCGAGATCATCAGGCGCTCCGGCGCGTCGCGAGGCGGCGTTTACAACAACTATAAGGACAAGGACGAGATCCTGATGGATATTTGTCAGGAGCCGATCGACGAAGCGCTTGCCGCCCTCACCAATTCCATTTTTGACAATATGGAAGCAACGTTCCGGATCGGAAAAAAATATGAGCCGACCGTGCGGATCATCATTGCCGCCGGGCTGGAGCACGAATTTCTGCGCCGCATGAACAAGCGGTTCGAGAGCAAATCAGCTTCTTTCTATAACGTGCTGTGGAACGGCATGATCTTCAACGCTTTTATCGAATGGGCCAGAGCCGGTATGCCCGGCACGGTGGAGGAAGCGATTGAAAAAGTGAACGCAGGCCTGAAGCAGGTTGCCAAAACCATTCAGAAAGGGCCGCGGAATCAGGCGCAGCAAACGCCGTGAGCCTGACAAAAAGCGCAAAATAAACAACCGCCCTGACGGCCGCACGGTTTTCCGCGGTCGAAGGGCGGTTATTTGTTTAACTCAGGTCGGCTGCCGGAGCGTTTGCAGGCTTTTTTTGCAAACCGCAAGCAAGCTTAAGGCAATACCGCATCATTCAAGTGTGCGAATTGTGCGGTGTTGCCTTAAAACAGTTCGTCCAGCGGGTGGCCGAGGTTGGTGTAAAGCCACATGAAGCTGCCGCACAGCAGGTCGATCACGTCGCCGTGATACGGGCGGAGC
>CADBPL010000211.1 GCA_902796535.1 Oscillospiraceae bacterium | reverse complement strand
TATCCCTCCCCTGCAACGGTTTTTCAATTCAGAACTCTGCGCGTTCATGTGTTTTTGAAGCGGATCCGGATGGCGTGCCGGACGTAGCCGAAGCCAAGCTCAAAAAGGAACCGCCACGTGCAGTTGGATCGACCCTCCGTCCTTTTGTTGAAAACGGTCGGTATTTCATAGTACGCAGCGCCGTTTTTGACCGGCAGAAGGATCCATTCATAATAGAGATCGTGCGGCTTGGAAAACGCCGTGCGGCGGTAAACGCTGATCGGGTAAATCTGAAACAGCGAACAGATGTCTTTTCCTTTCACGCCGGATATCAGGCTCACGGTGCTGTTGGCGCAGCGGCTGCAGATCTCGTGGATCGTCCGGTAGCCGTGAACGGTCGACCCCTTCATCCATTTGGAAGCGCAGATGATCGCCTGCGGCTTCAGCTTGGCCTGTTCGATCAGCTGCGCAAGGCTGTTCGTATCCATTTCGCCGTCGGAGCTCATGATGAGAAAGTGGCTGCCCTGCTGCGCCATGTCCGCCAGCTCCTTCATCAGATAATGCAGGCTTTTGGCGGTTTGCACATAAGCTTCCACTTTGTCGAACGTTTCACTCAATTCGACGGCCACGGCGGCGGAAGCACAGGCAGAATCCTTCAGAACGATCACGATTCTTTCGATATCGTCCCAACAGCATTTATCAAGAATCTGCACAACAGTATCACGCAGGCTGTTCACCTCGTTGGTTGCCAGCAAAAATACGGTGACGCTGAGAAAACGGTTGTTGTCATGTTCCATGTTTGTTAACCCTTGTAATCTCTTTGAGTATCATCTTGTTCGTCCGTTTTCCGTACCAGATATTCCGCTTTGTGTAATCGTACCAGTCGCTGCAGTTCCCCGGCTCAAACAGGTAGGTGAATTCGCCCGGTTCCAGCGGCGTGTAACCGTCCTTGCGGAAGGTTGAAAAATATTCGTTCCAGTTGCGGCTGAACGTTCGGATCGTTTCCGGCTTGTTCGGCAGGTTGATGATCGCCTTTTGGTAAGCAAACAATTCATCGACGAGCGGCTCTTCAGCAAGCGGAGCAAATTCTTTTTTGATTATGCCCTTTGCATCGTCGTAAAACGCGTTAAGGTCGTAAGCCGCGCAGAGAAACAAAGCCTCTTTGATGCGTAGAAAGGAATCCGAAAAACGGCTGTCAAAAAACATGATGCCGCTTTTGCCGGCAAGAAATTCTGTCAGACTCGCCGTTGCGTAATCGAGCACGGATTTAACGGTGCCGTCGCTTTGTTCGACCGCATGGAAGAATCGCATATAAAAGTCGTAATAAGGCAAATCCTTTTCGCGGCGCAGATAAATTGCAATGCAGCGAAGCAGACCGAAGGAATGAAAGCTCTGCACCATAGTGGAAACCTTCATGGCGCTGACCCACTCGGCTTTTGTCATGGTATCCGTTGCCACAATGATCTCGGAACGGGACGCGCATTCTTCGGCGCAGTCTTTTCGGCTGTGTTCCGGCCAAGGCTTTGAGCAAACCGTCTGGATGCCGAATTTTTTGCGGTAAGCAGCGTCGTATAACACCGTGTTAGGCAGCACCTCACAGGGATGAATGTTGATGGACGTGTGCTGTTCCGCTTCAAGAATATCAAAAACTGCCCGGCAAAAACTTTGATACGTTTCGCCCGGCAGTGCCAGAATCAGATCGGTATACGTTGACATGCCGCAATCGGCATACCGTTTGATCTGCTCGCGGAAGCTTTCAAAGTTGATATTGCTTCTGCCGATGTTTTCCAGCACAACGGGCGACGTGCTTTGCAGCGCAATGCTGATGCCGCAGTTCAGATCCTCCGATTCAAGCAGTTGATTGATTTCAAAAACAAATTCGTCTTTATTTCTTGCCGACGTCGTTTCAAACTTTTTCGGGTAGCCGTATTCTTTTTTCAGTTTCACGAGGTATTCCGCGATCTCCCTGTCGCGCGGGAGTATGCCGAAGTTGGAATCGGCGCAGATGCAGTAGGTGATTTTGTGCTGCGCCATCCACAGCAGATCGCCCTTGACCCGCTCCATCGGAAAGAGGCGGAAGTTTTCCTGCGTGCCCGCCCAGCAGCAGTAGACGCAGTGATAGGGGCAGCCGCGGTTCGTTTCCAGAACCGTTTCAAAGCTCAGGCGGCTGTTCGCCGGGTCGTTGACGATGGCGTCAAAAAAACCGCCGGTGTAGGGGGACGGAAACGACTCGGTCTTTTTGCAGAAGACGCGCGGGGTCTTCACGATCTCGCCGCCGCGCCGGAACGAAATATTGTCAACCGCCGAAAGGTCGCCGTTTGTCAGCAGCGAACGCAAAACGGAACAGAACGTGATCTCGCCCTCGCCGTGCATCAGAAGGTCGATGAAAGCGTATTCCTCCAGATACGTCCGATCGTCGGGGATCTGGGGGCCGCCGAAGGCGATCACGCATGACGGAAATCGGTTTTTGATCAGCTGCGCCAGATGAAGGTTATATTCAATGTTCCACAAATAGCACGAAAAGCCAACAAAAAACGGCTCGTCCATCCGATCCGCCACGGCGGTCGGTTCCTCTTTGCGAAAGATAATTTCTTTGAGCGCGTAATTGCTTTTGATTTCTTCAAACTGAAAGGAATAGGCAGCAAGCGTTCCGGCCGAATAGGGCAGATAGATCTGGCCACCCATTTCATTGCTCGGCTGAACGAAATAGATGTTTTTCATGAGGGTTCACCCTCCGCCGCGCCGTCAACGGTTTCAAACTCCGTCACGATGTTCTGGCCGCCTTTTCTGCCGAACCAAACGATTTTTTTGGCAAATTCTTTGTAATCGGAGGGAATGTCAGGCTCGTTGATCAGAATCCGCATTTCCTTCTGCTCCAGCGGCGCGTACCGGTTGGAATAAGCATTGTGAAAATAGGCAGGGAAATCGTAATGCAGCGTGAGCGCGGTTTTTTTGTGATAGGGATTTTTCACGATGGCTTTCTGATAGGCCAGCAGCTCCCGGAACAAGGGCTGGCTCACGTCGAAATATGCCGCAAAAAAGCCGACGATCTCCTCATAAAACGCGTCGTAATCCTTGATGATCTGCAAAAACGCGCCTTCCTCCAGCGGCCAGGTAAGCTCGCCGAACTCTTCAAAATAGCAGGAAAGCGAGCCGTGCCCCGTCAGGATCTGTCGGTATTTTTGCTCGAGCATGTCATAGACGCGGCGGCAGACGGCGTTGTCGGGGTTCCTTGAAAAGGCGATGAGCGCCTTATAAAAATCGCTGTATTTGATGTGCCGGTCATAATACAGCATGATGGCAAAGCACTGCAGCAGCCCTAAATTGTGGAATGTTCTGACATAGACGGAAAGAATGTTCATATTGACCCAATCGTCCTGACTGAGCGTTGACGTTGAGGTGACAATGTCGGAATATTCCTCAATCTGTGAATCGTTGGGATGAACGTGGTATTGGTGCTGCTGGATACGCGTTGTTTTGATCTGGTATTGCTCGATATAATCGGGCTTGTTCATGCCGGAATTGGCAAGCATCTCGCAGTTGAAAAAGTTGATCGATTGATGCTGGCCGGATTCCAGCAGCGCGTCGACGCCTGCGGCGAAGGAATCGTAGCTTTCGCCGGGCAGGGAGAGAATGATCTCGGAATAGGCGTGGATGCCGCTGTCGGTGTAACGCGTCATCAGCTCCATAAAGGAGCTCAGCGGCATATTTTTGCGATAGATGTTGTTCAGCACATTCTCGCTCATGGACTGGAAGGAGAGCGTCGCTCCCTTGCTCATGCCGGCGTCGTTGAGCTTTTTGTTGATGAGGAAAACCTGCTCCGGCTTGTTTTTGGCGTAGGTCGCCTGAAACTTTTGCGGGTAACCGGTCTGCCGGTGCTTTTCAATGAGGTAATCCACGATCTCCTCGTCCCGCCGGAACATACCGAAGTTCGCGTCGGCCGCGTAAACATATTCGATTCTGTGCTCGCTGCACCAGTCGATCTCTTTTTTGACAACGTCCAGATCAAACAGCTTGATTTTGGATTTGATGTTGCCCCAATCGCAGAACGCGCAGCGGTTCGGACAGCCGCGGTTCGTTTCGAGAATAGCGGAAAAGCTCAGCTCCTCCTGCTCGATCAAATTGTCAAAATAGCCCTCGCAATAGGGAGAAACGTGTTCGGAAAAATCCGTGACCGTCGCTTTTGTCCTGACCGGTTTTCCGTCCTTTTTGTAAATCAGGTTCGGAACCTCTTCCAGCTCCGCTTCGCCGCAGGAATACAGCAGCAGCTTTTCAAACGCCGCCTCGCCCTCGCCGAGCAGCACATAATCGACATAATCCTCCGTCACCACTTCGCTCGACGCGTTCACCTGATGGCCGCCGAACACGATCTTGCAGTCGGGCCATTTCGCTTTGACCCTGCGGGCGAATTCCTTGTTGTATTCATAATTCCAGACATAACAAGAAAACCCGATCAGAAACGGGTCCTTGATCTGCGACACCTGAAAATCAATATCCCCTTTTTTCCAGACGAACGAGGCAAAGCGGAACGCGCTCCGGATCGTCTCGTTTTTGAAAGCATAAGCGACCAGACATCCGGCCGCATAGGGAAAATAGATCGAATCGCCGTATTGTGAATTCGGTTGGATCATATAGATGTTTTTCATGACTTCTTCCGATTACACCCCGTCGATCAAAAATGGTTGCGCCCTGTCTCACGGCTCGTCGTCATACTGCACCGTGATCAGATTCGGCTTGCTGGAATACAGCATCCTGCCGTTGCGCCTGCCGTACCAGATGATCTGGCGCGCGTAATCCGGCAGATCACCGGTGGCAAACGGCGTTGAAAACGAACACGTGTTTTTTCTGCGCCGCAGCGCCGGATGCTCCAGACGCAGAACACTGTCAAAATACGAATAAAAATCATAGGCAAAGGGATAAACGACGTTGTTGACCCCCGGCCGCAGGATCACCGCTTTTTGATAGCGTAAAAGCTGATTCAAAAAATCTTCATCCTTTACGTAACCCTTGGAAAACCGCCTGACCTCGTCGTAAAATTCGTCGAACCGATCCAGCCACGTCAGAAAAACAGCTTCCTCAGGCGGATACGTGATCTCGCCGAATTTTTCATCAAAGCAGGTCAGGCCGCCGCCGCAGTAAACAAAGTCGTGGTAGAGCAAGCGGATCTGTTCCATAACGGCTTTCATCAGCGGGTATCCGCCGTTTTTGACGCCGTTGTAAAACGACTGATAAAAGTCATAATACGTAACGCCGCACTCGTTCACCGCAAACATGGCAACGCACTGCGTCAGCCCGAAATGGTGCATGACCTGAACAAAAATACCGAACAGGCTCGCTTCGATCCATTCGTCGGTCGTCATTGTGTTGGTGCCGACCACGATGTTGGAAAAGCCGGAGACGGTTTTTTCCATCGGCTTGCAGTGGTATTGGAACAATTCCTTGGAAACCGTTTTGATGCCGAATCCGGCCAGCTTTTCCGGCCTGGCCATTTCGGAACCGGGAAGCAGTTCAAAATTATAAACGGTTACGGAATTGTGCTGCCCGCTCTCGATCACCCGGCAAAGCCCCTCTTCAAAGCTTGCCAGTGTTTCTCCGGGCAGACCGAGAATCAGTTCCGTATAGGTGGGCACGCTCGCCTCTCTGTATTTTTTCAGCTGACTTCTGTATTGTTCCAAAGAAATGTTGCTACGTGAAATGTTTTTCAGCGCCTGAGGCGAAAGGCTTTGCAGCGAGAGCGTGGCGCCCTTGCCGATGCCGTGCTGCTGAAGCAGTACGCTGATTTTAAAGGTGGTATCAAATTCGTTTTTGGCGTAGGACACCTGCAGCCGGTTCGGGTAACCCGTGGTCTCTTTAAGTTCGACCAGCTTTTCGGCAATTTTCAGATCCCGCTCGAACAGCCCGAAGTTGGCGTCGACGCAATAGACAAAATCGATTTTATTCCGGCTCATCCATTCCAGCTCGGCAAACACCCGTTCCAGCGGGAACAGCCGAACCTTTGTGTTGATCTCGCCCCAGTCGCAGTAAGCGCAGCGGAAGGGGCAGCCCCGATTTGTTTCGAGCACGCACGAAAACACGTAACCGTCGTCGAGCAAATCGTCAAACACGCCCATGAGATACGGCGACGGATATTCAGACAGCGTTATCCTGCTTTTTGGCGTTTCAACAATGCGGCTCCCATCCCGATAAGCGATGTTCTGAACGTCAGAAAACTGCCTGAGACCAAGCGCAGAAAGCAGGATCCCCTCAAAGGATTCTTCGCCCTTGCCAAAGGAAAGCACGTCAATAAAGCGGTATTTTTCAAGATACTCCGTGTTGTTGGGCAGATGGTGGCCGCCGAACGCAATCAGGCAATCGGGATATTTCGCTTTCAGTTTTTCCGCGAGTACCAGGTTGTATTCGTAGTTCCACATATAATTAGAAAACCCGACAACAGCCGGATCCTCCATGCGGGCGATCGTTTCGTCGATATCGTCCATGCGGTAGATCAGCTTTTGCAGGCAATAATTGCGTTTGATTTGATCGTTGCTGAACGCGTAAGCCGCCAACATACCGATCGCATAGGGCAGATAGTAGTTGTTGCCGTAAAGGCAGGACGGCTGGAGCAGATAAACATTTTTCCTCATACAGCTCTTCAGAAATAAATAATGATTTTGTCAAAAATCGAGTTATCCACCTTGGTGAATGCAACGCAGGCGCCGTGGAGCAGGATCAGCAGGGGCAGCAGGTACCGCGCATTTCGGCGCAGATAAACCGCAAGCTGCGATCCGACTTCGCTCTGGTTGAAAAAGATGAGCAGCATCACGGCTCCCTGAAACACAACGGGTGAAAAGCCGCACTTGACCGCCGCGGCAAAAACGACGCCGAACGCCGTGAACGCCGCAAGCACGAGCAGCTGCGCGCGGCAGACCCGAAATGCGTCGCTGTTCGAGCGGCAGCCGGCTTTTAAACGAGAGGCAAGGAGAAAGCCGACGGCCATGGCCAAAACAGGCGCGACAAGACCGGAAAAAACGGTTTTCGGGGTGAAGGCGGATAAACTGAATTGAAACCTTGTTGTATTCAGCGTCACGATCGCCGTAGAGAAATAATCCAAACGGTAAAAAAACGAAAACACTTCATCCTTTATTGTATAAAGGGAAGCAAAGCAGCAGCCCGCTGTGGAAGCCAGCGTGCCGGGCAGCATGGCGTACAGAAGCTTTTTGGAAAACGGCCCGTCCATTAAACAGCAAAGCGTCAGGTTGGAAAACAGCACAAAGCCGCCGATCGAAACCGGCATCAGCGCAGCCGCAGCCGCGGAAGTGAACCCGGAGAGCACAAGCACCGCTTTTTTGCCGCCGTTCAGGCACAGACGCAGGAACAAAGGCAGCAGGCAAAACAGGTAGGCGCCAAGCGTGAAGATCGACTGCGTATAATCGTTAAAGAACGGATCAAGGATCAGCAGAACAGCCAGCAGCGTTCCGAAAGGCCTGTTCATGGCGCTTGCCTTGCGAACGATCAGCCCGTGAAGCACCGCCACGATTACCAGCAGCGGGAAATACACGTAATAAGTTTCCGGTATATCGCCGCTCAGCGGAAAAAGCGATAAAAAGCTGCCGGTGCCGAGCAGGACGGTTTTTGCAATAAAAAACAGGATCAATGCAACAGTTTTCATATCGGCAAGTCCTTTGCAAAGATCAGAATAAAATGACGCAGGAAAGATAAGCGCCGACCGCGGAGAAAAAAACGGGGTTGGTCAGCATCCTGCCGTAAAACCAGTCGACGGTTTGGCGGACGGTCAGATTGCGGTGCGTGTAATAGTAGAGGAACAGCGCAGTCTGAACGATGAAGATATAGGAAAAATACTTGGTCGTTTCCCAGGAAAACAGGATCGGCGGGATCGTGACAACCGGCGCGATGAGACAAAAGAAAAATATGATTTTCTGAAACAGATCCTTTTCTGTTTTAAAAACCTTCAGCCAGAACGCCGTTATCACGGCGCCGACCGGCAGCGAGCAAAACAAGGCGTTGATGCCGGCGGTCCGACCAAGCCCCCACTTTATGAAATAGACCTCAAAGCACAAACGCAGTATTGTCTTCGTATCATTGAAATACTCAAAAATCCACTCGTCCACCCATTGATTGAGGTGTTCCAGATATGCTTTGTCCGTGTATTTGGCAAAGTAATAATGCAGCATCTCCTCAGCATCCGCAAATCCGAGCCGGTTCTTCATGATCATTCCGTAACCGGCCAGCGCGATCATGCCGACATAAGCGATGGTGCACAGTGCAATGTTCAATTTGGCGTTATGGTTATCTTTGACCTTCTGCAGCAGAAGAAGAGAGACCAAAATGTTGCCGAAAAACAAAAAAACAGGATTGCACAGCGTGGCAAAAAGACAGATAAACGGCACAAAAACGATCGCGATCCTGTTGTCGATGAGCAGCACCGCCAGGAAGGTCAGCGCCCACAGCAGCTTGTCGAGCTTGATATCATCGAAAAAATAGCGGTATGTGGCGGCGCTGATGCAGAGAATAAGGCAAACGAACGCTACGACAAAAAAATCAGTTTTCTCTTTCTTAACATGGATCAGCGCCTTTGAAATGCACAGGCAGGAAAACAGGATCATCAACACGTCGAACAGCCGCACCACATTGGACAGGATCTCGGGCGTCAGGGTTGTGAAAAGGCGGCTGAGCACGGCGCCGACCCCGCCCCTGACCACATACCCGTGGCTGTAATCAAGCAGGTAGTGGATGGTATAGTAACCGTCAATGACCGGATCATCGACAAAGAGAACGTAACACAGCATAATGCAGGATATGGGAAAGAGCAGCAAAAAGGCATTGCTGGTCAGGATTCTTTTGATTTTCACTGTTTCGTCTCACTCCGCATTCCACATCAAATCACAGCAACCGCACGGTCAACTCACTCATTATCGCATTAAGGCGACGGATTGCTATATATAGTTATATTTAATTTATTTTACTGCACGGGAACTATTTTGTCAACAAGCAAAGGCTTTGTTTTTCCCATCCGCTTGCTGCGCTTGTTCCGTCCGCTGTTTATGTAATGCTTTTTAAGAGCTTCACGATCTCATAAACAGCGCGTCTGAGGGGTGTGAGCGGGTTGTAGGAGGAATAGAACTGATAGCGAAAGTTCCCGCTCACGCGCGACGCATCCACAACCGGGTGGTCAAAAACGCCGCAGCCGAGCTTGCCTGTTTTCAGCACGCAGTTTCGGGTATTCTTGCTGAATCCGATCCTCATATTCGTTACGATGGAATTGAATTCCTCCCGCGCTATGAAGCAGGTTTCCGTTCCGCCGTCGCCGGAATACCAGTAGGTAAAGCAATTGTTGTAAATGTTTTTCTGATTCCCGGTCGTACAAAAGCCGGTGCAGAACTGATCGCTGTAGCAATAATCGTAAAGATTGTCGCCGCCTTCATCCAGAAAGCCAATGCTTTTTTCATAGTCAGAATAGCCGGAATAATACAGCGGGTGAATATTTTTCAGCGAGTTTCCGGCGCTTTTGATATGCACCCCTGTGAAAACATAGCCGATGCGGATGTTCGTGAAGGTGTTATCATAGCCCTCCACAAGCAGACCCGTGGAATCGGGCGTGCCGGTGCCGATGATGTTGACAGAGCTGATATCCGCGTCGGAGGAGCCGGCGTTGGCGCCGTATTTGATATGGATGCCGACAGTGGCGTTTTTGACGGAAACGTCTTTCACAACCGTTTCCCGCCCGCTCTCGATCGTGATCGCCTTTGCCAGCCCGCGCGGGTCAAGAATGCCGCCAGACAGCGAATAATTGCTGCCCGGCGTATGCGTGTCGTTAAACGCATCCTTGCCGCCGAGCATGACCAGCGCTTCGCCCTCAAAATCGTCGGCTGCCGCCAGCACCGCGTAGGGATCGAGCTTTAAGGAAACGCTTTTTCGCGGGTCGGCCGGCGTTCGGAGCGGTTCGCTGAGCAGGTACTCGCCGTCGGGAAAATACAGGGTGCGGTTCGGATTTTCATCAATGATCCGCTGAAGCTGTGCCGAGACCGACACACCGGGATCCGCCTCAATCAAACCGGCCACATTCAGCGCGGCGTCGGCGGCATGGCCGGAAAAAGCAAGCTGCGTCAGCAGAGCCACGATCAATAGACCTTCTTTCCATTTCATTCGTTTCATATTCATCACCGAAACGATTATAGCATGAATGCAGCCGATTATCCACCGATTTCTTATAAAAAAATGATTCTTTGCGAGCATATTTGTCAGGAAGCGGCAAAAAAGGCAATAAAACCTGTTGCAATTTCGGTGCTAAAGCCATACAATAAAAACCAACACGGTTACGATCACAGGATTTGAGGAACAGAACGTGAAACAGGTTTTTTATTTTTCACCCCATCAGGACGATGAGGTCACCAATTTCGGCGCGGCCATCTGCGCGGACATTGAGCAGGGGCACGAGGTGTTCTGCGTGTTATGCACCGACGGCGGCGCCTCCTGCGCAAGAGAGCTGTTGGCCAGCCAAAGCGTGTGCGCGTGGCACAGCGGAAGCCATGCGATCGATCTGACAAGAGAGGCGTTCTCCGCCGCACGGGACCGGGAATTCAAGGCAAGCTGCCTTGCGCTGGGTCTGAAGCCGGAAAACATCCTCATCTCCCCTCTTCGCGCGCCCGACAGCGGCTGCAGCGCGGACGCCGCCCAACAGATCATCCTTGACGCAACGGACGGCTTCGCTCCGGAACAGACGGTGATCAAAACGATTTTTCCGACTCCATGGCAGCGTCAGAACCCCGACCACGCCGCCATTGCGCAGGCGGCCGGAGCGCTCTTTGCAAAGCGGCGCTTTGCCGGTTTGGAATACTATTATGAAATGATCCTGCTGCCCGCGCCGGACGACGTTGCGCTGCAAAAAATCGTCCCTTCGCCGGAAGGAAAAAAGCGCTTGCTGCTTGCCGCCGACGCATACGGCCTGTGGGAGCCGGAGCACGGCCGCTACGCTGTCGGATACCATTCCGTGTATGACGAATTTCAGGCCTATGTGCGCGAGCCCTGCGCTTGGCTCGTGAAAACCATGATATGAATAAACAGGAGGAAAAGCAATGGCAACGATCCATATCCAACGCGACAAGCACCTTGGCCCGATCAAGCCGATGCACTGCGTCAACAACGGCCCGTTCAGCGCAAGAACCGATCAGGTGCGCGGCAATTTTGAGGAATACAAGGCGCTGAAAATCCCCTACGCGCGCAACCACGACGCATCCTTTTTTGCCGGTTACGGCGGCCCGCACTGTGTGGACGTCATGGCGATCTTCCCCGATTTTGACAAAGACGAAACCGATCCGTCCGCCTACGATTTTCATTTGACGGACGAGTATATTCTCAACACCCTTGCCGCCGGAACGGAAACCTTTTACCGGCTTGGCACCCGCATTGAACACGAAACCAAAAAATACGGTACGCTTCCGCCGCCCGATTTTGCCAAATGGGCGCGCATCTGCGAGCACATCATCCGCCACTATAACGAAGGCTGGGCGAACGGCCACCGCCTGAACATTACGTATTGGGAAATCTGGAACGAGGCCGACGGCGCCGCCGACGACGACGACCCCTATTGGAAAAAGTGCTGGGGCGGCACGAAGGCACAGTTTTTCGAGCTGTTCGCCATCACCGCCCAACACCTCAAGCAGTGCTTCCCGCACTTGAAGATCGGCGGGCCGGCCGTGTGCTGCAACAGCACGCCGTGGACCAATGATTTTCTCGACTACTGCGCGGCAAACAAGATCCCGCTGGATTTCTTTTCGTGGCACGCCTATGCCACCACGCCGGAAAACGTGCTGCACGGCGCACAGCAGCTGCGCCAAAGGCTGGACGAGCTGGGCTATGACAAAACGGAAAGCATCTGCAATGAGTGGAATTATGTCTGGAACTGGGATACGCATTTTATCGACAGCATTCTGACCATCAACGGCCTGAAAGGTGCGGCCTTCACCGCCGCCACCATCCTCAGCGGGCAGAATTTGCCGATTGATATGTTAATGTATTACGATTTTCGCCCCTGCGTTTTTTGCGGTCCGTTCAATTTTTACACCATGCGCCCGCAAAAGCCCTATTACCCCTTCCTGATGTTCTCCGCGCTTTATCAAATGGGCACGCAGCTCGCCGTTGATGCGGACGACCCGGCGATCTACGCCGTCGGCGCGGCGGATCAAAACGGAAACACTGCCGTGATGGCGGCCTATTACAGCAACGACGCCGACCTGCCGCCAAAAGAAATCACGGTCACGGGGCTGCAAGGCGACGAATCGCTTTGGCTGCTCGATGAAAACAACGATATGACCCAAACGCCGCTTTCGATTCAGGACGGCGCCGTAACCCTCACGCTTCAGCCGTATTCCGTCATGCTCATTCGGTAACGACCGCAACACATCCCCAACCGCAAAAGCACAGGCGCTCCGAATTGGAGCAGCCTGTGCTCGTTTTTATGCCCCGCAGGAACAATTTTTAATCAGTACCAGATCCAGCCAAACAGCAGAATGATGATGATCCACTGCAAAACGGTGTAATTGACCGTAACCTTGCAGGTGTCCTTGACCGTGTTGCCGCTGCCGTCGGTGACGGTCACGGTAATGGTTGCAGAGCCGCGCTTTGCGCCGGTAACTTTGCCGTTGGCGTCCACCGTTGCCACTTTGGGGTTGGAGGATTCATACTTGACGGTGGTTTGCGCGCCCGGGTCGGCGGTGATGGTCGGCTTGAGGGTGACGCTGTCTTTATAGTTCACGGTCACGTCGCCCAGTTCGACCTTGGTGACTTTGGGCTGTGCGGGCGGGGTTTCCAGTGCTTTTTTGAATTCGCCCGCCATGGCCGTGCCGGCGTAGCTCCTGACATTTTTCACGGTAATATCCGTCACTGCCGCGGCAGGTTTGACCGCAAAGGTTTTGGCGTAATACACGCTGCTGTCTGTGCCGCTGACTTCCTTGTCCAGCGGCGTAACGGTGCAGGCAACACTGCTGCCGCCGTTGGTGAATTGGACGTTTGTATTGTTGACCGTGGTCAAATCCATGTAGCGGTCAAAGGTCAGTTTGTAGCTGTCGCCGTCTTTTTCAATTTTTTCAACGGTCGGCGCGGCCTTGCACACAATCGGGATGGCGACCTCCGTCCATTCGGGCGGCACGGTCATCCAGCTGCTGTATGCGGTTTCATAACCGGCTTTTTCCACTTTCACCTGCCAATCGCCCTCGGTCACGTCCCAGTGGTACATACCGAGGCTGTCGGTGGTCTGCGGGTTATCCTGCTCGTAGCGGTTCGCGTCCCACGGAATCGCCGCTTCGCCCAGCTTGTAGCTGACGGTTGCCGTCGCGCCCTCGACGCGGTTGGATTTGACCGCTTCATACACGTAGCCGGAAGGGTCGATCAAATAGTTGATGCGTGCCGATTCAAAGGTCAGCTTTTCTCCGTCGTTCACTTCAAGGCCGAACTCACCGGGCACATAGTGGTGGTTGGCGGAGTCGAACCAGCCTTCGGCTGTCCAATAGCCGGTGGCGCTGTCATAGGTTGCTTCGATCTTTTTGACCTCGGTGCCCTTGGC
>CADBPL010000210.1 GCA_902796535.1 Oscillospiraceae bacterium | reverse complement strand
TAGAGCTGATACTGCCCGTCCCGTTCAAACACGGAAACGCGGCCGCGCAGCAGCACCCGCATCCCGTTTTCGGGCAGAAAACGCAGCCGCTGCACATTGGAGCGGAACATCACCGCCTTCACGGCGCAGGCGTCGTCCTTGACGTTGAAATAAAAATGCCCCGTGCGGTAATGGTTGGTGAAGTTGGAAATTTCACCGACCAGATAGACCGACGACAAATGAACGTCGCCTTCAAACAGCGATTTGATATATGTATTCAGTTGGGTGACCGTTAAGACTGTAGCGTTTTTCATGGCTGAAGGATCCCTTCTGTCACGGCGGCGAGCACCGCGACGCCCGCGGCATTGTCGCAGGAAAAAGCCGGCTGCGCAAAACAGGCGCCGTATTTTGAGCCGAGCACACGGCTGATATAGCTGTTGCTCATCACGCCGCCGGAAAAGACCAGCGGCAGTTCGCCGTATTCCGCCAGCAGCTTTTCCGCCATTTTGTCAAGCGCCGCGCAAATTGACTGCACGCAGAATTTCGCGATGCGCTCGGGGCTTTCCCCCGCCGCAAGCATATTGCGGCATTTGTTCTCGACCCCGGAAAGCGAACAATCAGCGCCCTTGAGCACGGGTCTGATCCTGAATTCATCGTCACAGCGGCTTGCCAGCTCGTCCAGCGCCTGCCCGGCCGGAAAATCCAGCCCTAGCATCACGCCGCAGCGGTCGACCGCCTGCCCCGCTTTTAAGTCGAGCGAGGAAGCGACAAGGGTAATGCGCGGCAAAAAACGCTCGTCCGGCTCCACAAGCAGCGCGTCGGTCGTGCCGCCGGAAACGTGGAACGCCAAAAAACGCTGTTTTAACAAATCAAGCCGCCCAGCGGAAAATAACGCCGCGGCGATATGCCCCTGCTGATGGGAAAACCGGTGAAGCGCCGCGCCGCAAGCAGCGCAAAACGCCTGCGCCGCGCTGACGCCCGCCAGAAAACAGGGCATATAGGAGCCGCTCTCCGTGCGGGGCACGGCGGAAACGCCGACGGCCTGCACGCCGCTGAGCGAAACCGTGCGCAGCAGCTGCTCAAACAACTGCGGCAGCTGCACCGTGTGGTGAAAAACAGCGTCCGACTGGCGAAGGCCCAACTGCCCTTTGGCAACGGGCAACAGCTTTTTTTGCTGAACGACCCCGCCGCCGAACGAATCGTAAACGGCGAGGGACGTGGTGTAAT
Organism: Oscillospiraceae bacterium; assembly: GCA_902796535.1. Lineage (GTDB taxonomy): Bacteria > Bacillota > Clostridia > Oscillospirales > Acutalibacteraceae > UBA8612. Next base: position 18,960 of record CADBPL010000210.1, on the reverse strand, counting down.
TACTGGTATCGATCCCGAGGAATTTCGGCATTACTGCGTCCTCACCACCGTACCGAGCAGACCGTTGACAAAGGACGCGTCTTCGGGCGAAGCATATTTTTTGGCCAGCTCGACAGCCTCGTTGATGGAAACGCCGGACGGAATATCGTCCAGATAAAGGATCTCGGTCAGGGCAAGACGAATGACCGCCAGCGACACCTTGGGGATGCGGTTGATCTTCCAGCCGCGCGCGTGGCTGCTGATGTGTTCGTCGATCGCCTGCATATTTTCGCAGGCCTTATGAACCACGGCCGTGGTATATTCATCCTCTTCATATACGCTGAATTCTTTTGCCAGCTCGATCAGATCGTCGATCTGAGTCTGCGGATTGAATGATTTTTCAAACAGTAAAACAAACGCCTGTTCTCTGGCTTCCCGTCTTGTCATGCGCTGTCCTCCCCAACAAAAAAGCCCTCTGCGCGTTGCAGAAGGCTGAAAGTAACAATGTGAATGTGTATAGGTTCGTGCTGCAACGGCGTCTGCAACTTTCGCATACAGCACCGTTAGTATACCACAGTATTCAGAAATATACAAGAAAATATACAAAAATTTATGGCAATTGCTCAAATTTCGTTATTCCTTCGCTTCAAAGATCGTGATATTCTCGGGCGTTATATCGGTGTGCTTGAGCATGATCTCCTTGATCTGCAGGATCGTGGTGGAATCAAGCGACCCCGGCACACAGGCGATTTCCGCCGTTTCCCCGTTGATGAGCGCCACGCACTCGAACCCGCATTTGGTTTGGATCAGCGCTTCGATATCCGCCTCTAACTTGATGACGTTGGTCAGCTGCGTGAGGCTTTTGGTCGCCGCGTCAACGGCCGACTGCGACGCGGACGGGTTCTTGATCACGTCGTTGAGCTTTTCAAACGCTTCGTCATGCGCCTTGTTGCGCGAAACGCGCGAGCTGCCAAGCAGATCGGAGGTCTTTACCTCCGACGCGGCGGAGGCGTTGACGTACTGCGCGTCGCCGATCGTCGAATAGCTCACCTGCGTCACCTCGTCCGCCGCTGCCCCGACGGAGGACGCCTGCGGCTTGTTGAAATACCAGTTGATAAACACCGCCGAGCCCAGCGCCAGCACCAGAGCCGACAGGATGATCTGCCTTTTTTTGATGATCATACTCATTTGTTTTTACTCCTTTTTTCATTGAATTTTCGCAACACTGATATGGTTCATCCCCACGTCGAGCACCGCCGAAAGCATTTCCGCCACCGCGTTGGCCACCTCCCGGCTGCCGCCCCCTTCGCAGGTGACCGCAACCCCGCGCACCCGCGGCGTGACCGTGCGCAGCACAAGGCCGTCTTCGCGGTTTTCCTCATCCAGAATAATGTATTCGCTCTTTTCATCGCTCGCATCCTGTTCTGTGGACAGGCTGCCGTTTTTGGCGTAGACCGTTTCATAATCGCAGTCCAGCATCACAAACACTTTGGCGCGCCCCGCACCGCTGACAGAGGACACCATTGCCTCGATTTTTTCCTCCAGCTGTGCGGTGTAGCTCTCCTCATCAAACGCCTTTTTCGGTTCGACCGGCTCGTCGACTCCGCTCTTTTGTCCGTCGGGCAGCAAAGCGGAAACCCCGATGAGAAAAATGCCTGCCACCGCAAAAACGGCAACGATGAATTTCTTTTTATCCTTTTTCAACTCCCGCATCAGTTCAAGCAGCTTCGGTTTCATGGGCTTTGGGGTTCCTTTCCTTCCCGCATGATCGGATGAACGGAAAAGCTGCGCCAGCAATACTCGTCAATGGCTTTTTTGCTTTCCGCTGTGCCGGTCACGGTTATTTCTATGCGCTCAACGGCAATATTATTATTCCCGTCAACGTGAACCGTCGCCGTCGCCTTTTCGAGCGCGGCGCCCTGCTGTGCGGCATACGCTTTGATCGAAGAAACGATCTCCTGTTCCAGCGTTTCCCGCACCGTTTGCTCCAGCGCTTCCTGCGCCTCATATTCCTCCAGCAGTTCATCCAGCCCGCTTTTTGTTCGCTGCGGCGCCGTGAGCAGCCCGACCGCCGGCGACAGGAACGAAACCAGCATGAACAGCGACAACAGCACCTTGACCGATTTTTCCAGATGGGTCTTCGGCAGCGCAAATTCCACAACCCCCGCAAGGATCGCCGCGGCGATCACGGACGACGCCCAGGCGCGTATCCCTTCCATTTTTATCGTCAGCGATTCAGCCTGCACGCAAAACGAGATAAACGATCTCGCCCCGGCGCCCGGATCGCTCCTCCCTTCTTTTTTTCTCGGACTTCTTCTATGACGCTCCGCCCCTGATAAGCAAAACCAGCCCGATGGACAGCACCATCACAACGCTCGTGAGCACCAGTGTAACATTCAGCAGCGTCAGCCCGCCGGACAGGTTTTTCAGCAGACCGGCCGACTGCGACAGACCGAACAGCTCCGCGGCGGCGGCAAGCAGATTCACGGCAAACGACCACAACAGCCCTTCCGTGACAACGGGCAAAGCAATGACCAGCACACTCACGACCGCAAAAACCGCCGCCGTGTTTTTGACCAGCTGCAGGCTGCCGATCAACGAAAGATAGGCGTCGCTCACCGCGGAACCGACCACGGGAATGGCGCGCCCGATCAGAAAGCGCACGCCGCGCACCGCCACCGTATCGGCAGAGGAAGCAAGCGAACCCTTGAGCACCAGCATGGTTACAAACACCGTCGCGGCAAGGCTCATGAGAAAAATGCCTGTTTTTTTGAAAAAGTCGATCATTTTGCCCAGACCGAGCGAATCGGACAGCGCCGAAACAAGGCTGAGCGAAACCATGATCCGGATCAGGGGGCACACCGTGTTTTGCACCAGCTGCACTGTGCCCTGCGCCATGGCAAAGGTCAGCGTGTTATAGCTCAGCGCAAGCGTCGGATTGCCGCTGACGGTGATCACCACCGCCAGCACAGGGATGAGCGCAAGCATCATGCGGCTTTGCGCCAGCACCGCCGACGCCATGCGGACGATACAGCCGCTCATCGGCACGGTGAGCATCAGCGCCAGGATCACACAGCCCAGCTGCGTCACGGTTTGCCCGAGCGCTTTGCCGCCGGCAAAGGCCTGCGCCGCAGCCAGCAGAAGCAACACCGTCACGGCGGCCAGAAAAGCCCTGAGCGGTGACACATATTCCCTGCGGATCACCTCGGAAAACAGGTCGAAAACCCGCCGCGGTGAAATCTGAAAAAGCGAATCAAAATCCACCTCGTCCACACCAAGGCTTTTCAGCCGCTCCCGATCCTCGTGCGGCAAAGCCTCCGCCAGCCGCTCCGCCCCGCTCGTGCGCAGCCGTTCCCGGTATTCCTCCGGCTGCGTTTGGGCATGCGCTGCCAGACCGGGCAGGAGAAAAAGCAACAGCACCGTCAGCAGTGCCGACACCGCGCGCCTCATTCCTTTGCCCCGGCGAGCCTGAGCGCCAGCCGCGCCAACACGGTCAGGAGCGGAAACGCCATCAGCAGCAGCGAGAGCCGCCCGGCCAGCTCCACACAAAACCGGATCGCCCCGTTGCCGGAATCGGAGCAGATTTCGGCAGCCACGCCGCAGCTCAGCGAAACGATCAGCGCCCGCAGCAGCAGCGATAAATAGCCGCTTTCAAACTGCATCAGGGCGGAAAGCTTTCTGGTCTGCGCCATGAAGTCGAGGAGCGAAGAGGAAACGCACGCCAGCATAACAACAACGGCGGCGAGCTGGATGAGCAGCGCCATATCTGCCCGATAGGAGGCAACGATCTTGACCAGCACGCAGGACAGCACGGCGACCGAGATGATTTTTACAATTTCCATACTTAAAAATCCAGTATCCTTTTGATGAGTAAGAGCAGATCGGCCGCTTCCGGCAGCAGCATGAGCAAAACGACCACCACGCCCGTCAGCGCAGTCAGCATCGCGTATTCATCCCGCCCCGACTTTGACAGGATCTGATGCAGTACGGCGACCAAAATGCCGATCAGACCGATTTTCAGAATCAACGCAACATCCATAGTTTTCTCCGTTCGTTCAGAGGATTAGCGCGAAGAGGATCAGCGCCGAAACGATCGCGCCGCCGAGCGTAAGCCGCAGGGATTCCGCCCGGCGGGCGTCGGCTTCATCGAGCTGTTTTTTCATCTGCGCGGCAAAGCGCTCACACAACAGCAGCTGCGTCTGCGAATCCGTAGTGCCCAGGCTCTCGCCAAAGCGGAGCAGGATCGCCTTTTCCTCCCGCTTCAAGGCGAGAGACGCGGCGGCTTCGACCGCCTGCCGCCATGCCGCCGCAAAATCACACGCCGCATCCGTTTCAACCTTTGGCAAAAATTCCAGCGCGCCGAACGCCTCGTTATGCGCGGCGCCGAACAGCATATCGCTCACGGGAGCGCAGCCGTAACGGATCTCCACGGCGATGAACCGGATCAGTTCAACACATTGCGAGAGCTGCCTCAGGCGCATCTTCTGCCGCCGCGCCGCCAGAACGCCGGCCAGCACCACCGCCGCTGAGAGCATCGCCGCCCCAAGCATCCGCACCAAGCACATCACCTGCCGATCGGATCCATTGAATGCGGCCGGGTTCCCGCCGGTCCTTCAAAAATGCCACGCCGCCGAACATCCCGCTGCCCAGCAGCCGTGCCGCCGGTTTCTTTTGCTTTAACTCCGCCGGCGTGGCGGCGTGCACGCTCAAAAAGAACGAAACGCCGCTGTGGAACCCGCTTTCGATCGCCTCTGCTTCTTCCGCGCTGCTCACCTCGTCCGTCACAATAAAATCGGGCGCCAGACTGCGCAGCGCGAGCGTGACGGCCTGCGCCTTCGGGTAGCCGGTCAGCACATCGCAAAAAATGCCGACGTCGTGCTGCGGCGCGCCGTTGACGCAGGCGGCCAATTCGCCGCGCTCATCCAGAACGACCGTGCTCCTGCCGTCGACCGACCCCAACAGCCGCGCCAGATCGCGCAGCAGCGTGGTCTTGCCCGTGCAGGGCGGCCCCGCCAGCAGAAAGCTGCGGTATTGCCCGCCCCGAACGGCGTTGAACAATTCTTCGGCGCTGCCCCTGTGTTCCCGCGCAATGCGGATATTCAGCGATGACAGCTCCCGCACGGCGGTAATCATGCCGTTTGCGCAAACGGCCGTGCCCGCCACGCCGACCCGGTGCCCGCCCTTCACGGTGACAAAGCCGCCGCAAAGCTGCTGCTGATGGGTATGAACGGAAAAACCGCACACCATCCGAAAGCATTCTTCCACGTCCTCCCTCGTCACGCAAAACAGAGGCCCGGTGTTCAAAAGATTCATCTGCCCGTTGGGCAAAAAGGTAATATCCCGCTGCGGCAGCCGAACCGCCAGCGGCCGATCGCAGCGCAGGCGGATCTCCTGCGCGGCCGCCTTCACGTGCGGCGGCAGGCGCTGCAGCACCGCGCGCACGCGGCTGCCCGTGCAGCCGGACGCCTGCTCAAACGGTTTGTTGTTTTCCACTTTTTTTCAGCCATCCTTTCTTTTCGCTACTCCATCCATATGCCGCCTTGTCCGGGTCTATGACAAAAATGTAAAAAGGAATTGAAAACAGCATCATAATGTGGTAATATAAATAATGTTATTTTAAAAGGATGGACCGCGTGAAAAACAGGAAAGGAGATGCGATTCGGGCATAAAAGCGAACATTTATCCCGCTTTATGCCAACTGAAAATCGCTGGCGATTACTATGGAAAAAAGGAACAATCGCTTGACGGCTGCCCTTTCGCGGAACAAGTATTCCGTTCTGGCATTCGGTGTGGCCGCTTTCATCATGATCATCGTCTACTATTGCTTTGACATCATCCCCTTTGGTGATATGACCGTGCTGCGCATGGATATGTATCACCAGTACGGGCCGCTCTTTGCCGAATTATATGACCGCATCACGCAGGGCAAGAGCCTGCTCTATTCCTGGAACACCGGGCTGGGTTCCTCGTTCTTAGGCAATTTCAGCAATTATCTGGCCAGCCCGACGGCGATCTTTATGCTCCTGCTCGGCCACAAGAACATGCCGGAAGCCATTTCGCTCATGATTCTGGTCAAGGCTGCGTTTTCCGCCGCTTTCTTCTCTTACTACCTGCGCAAAACAAGCGGCAAAAACGATTTTTCCATCACCGCCTTCGGCGTGCTCTACGCGTTCTGCGGCTATTTCATCGCCTATTACTGGAACATCATGTGGACCGATGCGTTCACCGTGTTTCCGCTGGTCATGTACGGTCTGGAGTGTCTGATCTACCACGGCAAGTGGCGCACCTATCTCTTCTCGCTTGCCTTTGTCATGCTCAGCAACTACTATATGGCCTACATTATCTGCCTGTTCTCGGTGATCTATTTCCTTATCAGCTATTTTTCCCATTACAGCCTCACCACGGTTTTCACCAGAAAGCATTTTGTGGATGAAGAAGGGAACGAGCTGAAGGTCAGGCGCAAGCTTGACCCCAACGCTCCCTCCCTGTTCTACTGCATCAAAAACTCCCGTCTGCTCGTCACCGGGTTCCGTTTTGCGCTCGCCTCCATCGGTGCGGCGGCGCTGGCGGCGGTTCTGCTCGTGCCGACCTTTTTCATTCTGAGGGGCAGCTCGGCGACCTCCGGCTCGTTTCCGAGCGAGGTCAAAACCTATTTCAGCATTCTTGATTTTCTCGCCAACCACCTCACCTCATTGGAGCCGACCATCCGCAGCAGCGGGGAAGACGTTCTGCCCAACATTTTCTGCGGCGCGCTGACCGTCATGCTCGTGCCCCTTTACCTCTATTCCAAGCATTACACCGTTTGGGAAAAAACCGGTTTTGTCGGTATGCTCGGCCTTTTGTTCATCAGCTTCAACACCAACACGCTCAACTATATCTGGCACGGTTTTCATTTTCCCAACGACCTGCCCTACCGTTTTTCGTTCGTCTACTGCTTCATTCTGCTGGTCATGGCCTATAAGGCCCTGATCCATATCAAGGATTACAGCCCGCGCACGCTGCTGACCGTTGGCATTGCCATGATGGCCTTCATTGCGGTCATTCAAAAGACCCAGTCAAAAAACGTGACGGAAGACACGGTCATTATCACGATCGCATTCGTGGCGTTCTACACCTTCCTGCTTGTTTTGATGAGAGGCGGAAAATATCAGGCCGGCGCCATGACGCTGCTCCTGCTGTGCGGCGTGATCTCCGAAATGGCCATCGGCAACACCTCGCATTACGTCATGCAGCAGGCCAAGACCTACTTTGCCGGCGATTATGACGAGTTCCGTCAGGTCAAGGATCTGCTGGATCAGCGCGAAGCCGACAAGCACTACCGCATGGAGCTCACCGAGCTGCGCGCGCGCATGGATCCCTCCTGGTTCGATTACAACGGCATTTCCGTTTTCTCCTCCATGGCCTATGAGACCACCTCCAACCTGGTTCACTATCTGGGCGTTGACGGCAACGTGATCAACAGCTACACCAACAACGGCTATCAGACGCCCGTGTTCAACATGATGACCTCGCTGAAATATATCGTGGACAACACCACGGACACGCCCGTTCAGGATGAGCAGCTGTTCACCTTCGTCGGCGAAAGCCTGAATGAAGGCGGCAACAGCGGCAAATTCAAAGCCTATCAGAACAACTACTGGCTGAATATCGGCTACTGCGTAAATAACGACGTGCTGAACTGGAGCTATGATTTCCCGAACCCGTTCGGCGTTCAGAGCGATTATTTTGAACGCGCGACCGGCGTTGACGAAGTGTTCACCCAGCACAGCATTGACAATTTCATTTGCGGCGGTGTGGACGATCCCGATTATAACGCCGAATCGGGCGAGATCGACTACATTTGCACTTCCTCCGCCGCCGGCGCTTCGCTGACCGCCGTTTTCAACGCGGAAGAAAGCAAAAACTACTATCTTTATATCGAATGCGGCGATCTGCAGAACGTCGACGTGGAATATAATGACATGTGCTACACGCACGACTTTGATTCCGAGCATCTGGTCAGCATCGGCTATATCGAAGAAGGCACGCCCGTAAGCATTGTTTTGCCCTTTGAAGACGACGCCCCGACCTCCGGCACGATCAAGCTCTGGCTCTATTCCATTGATATGGATCGGTTTGAGCTCGGCTACAACAAGCTCAAGGCCGGTGAATTAAACGTAAACACCTTCACCGACACCAAAATCACCGGCTCGGTTCATGCGTCGGAAGACTGCCTGTTCTACACCTCCATCCCCTATGACGAAGGGTGGCATGTCAGCGTGGACGGCAAAAAGGTCAGCCTGGATACCCTGAGAGAATGCGAAATCGGCAACGGCCTCCTCGGCTTTTCCCTGACGCAGGGCGATCATCAGATTGAAATGAAATACGTGCCGCGCGGGCTGTATATCGGCTGCGGTATTTCGGCGGCAGCGGTTGCTGTGCTGCTGCTGTGGCTGGTCGTGTTAAAGAAGAAAAAGGTGGTTATCGAAAGCTGCAACGGCTATTCCGACAAGACCAACCATATTTATGAAACGTATCTTCCCCCGCAGCCCGAACCGGAAACGGCAGAACCCGGGCAGCTGCCAACGCAGGAAGAAACGGCGCCTCAGCAAACCGAAGCGCCCGCAGAATCCCCCGAAGGCTCTGACAAAGAATCAGAATAAGGCAAAACAAATGACCGCCGCTGTGAGGCTGATCCCCACAGCGGCGGTAAGCTTTTGCTGATCATTGATATTTTGCAAGCAGTTCTTTGGCTACAGCAAGCGTATCTTCTTTTGCGACCCTGTCATATTCCGGCGCATATTCCGAAACCCAGCTGCGTTCCATCTGCGCCAACCGGCGGTTGAAGTCGCTGCCGAGGAAAGCGTCCCGGCCAAGGGACTGTTCCTTTGTGCGCTCCGGCAGCCGCTTTTTGAACGAAACCGCCAGATATTCAAACAGCGCGCGCCAGCGTTTAAGATAAAACGTTTTCAGCAGACCGCCCCATTCCTTCCAACAGCAGTCATACAAATCGTTATCGCGGATCGGCCCGAAAAGCGTGATCTGCGCCAGCAGGTTGATTTCAAAGTTCTGCTTTTCGTCATCGGTCGCGCCGCAGCTGCGCGCCTGCTCCAAATGGTAAGGCAGGGCAAATTCCTTTTTCGTCATCAACAGCCGATCAAGGTCTTCGATCAACTGCAAAAAAGCATTGGTGCCGGTTTCAAACTGCGCCACATTTTTCGTGCGAAAGCCGCTCAAGGCCGCCTTGCACAGTTCGCCGGCTTTGTTGCTCAACGCCTGCCGCAGTAAATCGCACACGTCCAGCTCATACTCATACCCCTGAGCCTCAACGGCCAGCATAGCTTTGATCGCGTCAAACAGCGCCTGATTCTCGTAGCCGACGTCACAGCCGGCGTCACCCACCGCGGTGTGATTCGGCGCAAGGGACGGCCGCGCACAGATCACACTGCCGTATTCCCGCCGCGGCTGCTCCGGGCGGTAGCAGGTGGCCAGCAGACCGTCCACGATTTGCCCAAGCTCCGCCTGCGTATGCCAGCGGTTGGCCAGATAGCGGCTCAGCCACGGGCGCGCCTCCGCCTGCCCGCTCAGCGACGCCATGGCAAACCGGCTGAACGTTTCGTTGCAGCCGCTGCCGTCGGTGCTTACGCCGACGCCGCAAAGCTGCGGGTCGTCCGATTGCCCGGAACGCGCGCGTACAGCATCCATAGAGCCGTGCAGCGCGGTCACGTCACAGCCGTTATAGCGCGTGGTCAGCACATAAGGCACGCCCTGCGGCGCCTCCTTCGGTTCATCGCACAGCACAAGCAGTCTGGCGGGGTCGATGACGCTGAGCATCGCCGGTTTGGCAGAAGAGGCGTGAAGCACCCAAACGGCGTTTTCGTTATGCGCCGTCATGGCGTGCAAAACCGCCGTGCCGAAACCGGCCAGAAATGCGTCGTTTTTTTTGGCGGGCGCGTGAGCGTAAAACGGATCAGCCAGATAATAATCGGACTCGCCCAGCAGCAGCGCCTGATTTTTGAGGTAGGCGCTGGCAATGCGCATAAACATCGGATCGCGGGTCAAGACCTGATACTGTTCGGGGAATTTGCACCAGGAATCGATTTTGTTCAGCCGCGCGTGGATCTTGGCCTTGATGAACAAACGTGAAACGTAGCCGGAAAAAGCGTGGAGGATCGGCTTCATGCCCAGCTCTTTTTCCCGCTCGAAAATGCGGCGGCCCAGCTGAATGCGGGCGTCGACCGTTTCTTTTCGCACCTGCGGCACACAGCCGAAAAAGCAGTTGGAAAGCTGCCAGCCCCAATAAGCCGGCCCGGAGATCTCGGTGAGCGCGTAGGGTTCGCTCATGCCGATCTCCATCATCGTGCGCATCCAGACGGCTTCCGAACCGACGGCGCAAAGCGGCATATTCACGCCGTTCATGGCCATATAGTCGATCTCTTTTTCCCAACGTACCCAATCCCACCAGCAGGCGCCGCAGGAAAAGAACGTATCCTCCAGACAGGTGCGCACCTTATGGGGCAGAACGGCAGACTTCGGTTCCTTCGGCAGCGCGAACGCCTGATAAAAAAGCTTGTGATCCGCCGTGAATTCCCCGCCGCACCAATCGCGCAAAAACGAAAAGTACCCGACCGCCATGCTCACCGCGTCATCGGCCTGCAGGCAAACCCTGCCGTTTCGGGCTTCATAGCGGTAGAAGCTCTGCCCGTCCGGGCTTTCGACCGTTTCCAGAAGAAAACAGTCGAGCAGTTCGGGCGTATTTCTATTGATCAGATTTGTAATCATATCGGTTATCCCTGTTGTGTCATCTGCATTTTTGCCGCCGTCACCGTGTTTTTCATCAGCATGGCGACCGTCATCAGCCCGACGCCGCCCGGCACCGGCGTGAGATAAGCGGCCTTTTGAGCCACCGCGTCATATTCCACGTCGCCGCAGAGCTTGCCGTTTTCGTCGCGGTTCATGCCAACGTCAATCACGACCGCACCCGGCTTGACCATATCGGGCGTGACAAAATGCGGCTTGCCGACGGATGAAACAAGAATATCGGCCTGCGAGGTGATGCTCGCCAAATCACGCGTTTTGGAATGGCAGACGGTGACCGTTCCGTCGGCAGCCATGAGCAGCATGGCCATGGGCTTGCCCACAATGTTGCTGCGCCCGATCACCACGCAGTTTTTGCCGCTCGGGTCGATCCCCTCATAGGCGAGCATTTCCATGATCCCTGCCGGGGTGCAGGGCAGCAAAACGGGGTCGCCGATCATGATATGGCCGACGTTCACCGGGTGGAACGCGTCAACGTCTTTGCGCGGGTCAATGGCGGTGAGAACGGTTTTTTCATCAATGCCCTTCGGCAAGGGCAGCTGGCAGAGAATGCCGTTCACGGCGCTGTCGGCGTTCAGCTTTTCGATCAGCGCCAGCAGCTCCGCCTGCGCGGCGGTTCCCGGCAGCGCGAATTCGAGCGAGCGAATGCCGACCAGCTCACAGGCTTTCTTTTTATTGTTTACGTAGGTTCTGGACGCCGGGTCGTCGCCGACGATGATCACGGCAAGGCAGGGTGTAACGCCCTGTGCCCTGAGTTGTTCCGTTTCGGCTGCGGCCAACGCCTTGATGTGATCGGAGATCACTTTTCCGTCAATTCGTTTCATATTGATCGCCTCAAATCAAAATAAGATGAAAAGGGCGCACCAAAGTGCGCCCTTGAAGGCAGGTGTTGCTGCAATTATTTGTTGCCGTCCTTGAAGAAATCAAGGAAGTCAAAATAATCATCGTCATTGTTGCCGACGCTGCTCACACCGGCGCTCGGGTTGACCGGCATGGTCGAACCCATGTTCGGCGCGACCGGGTTCACCGTGGAATTCATGGAGTTGAGAGAAGAGCTGAGAATATCGTTCACGTTGGTCTGCGGCGTGTTGAGAGATCCGCCGAAAATATCATCAACCTTCGGAGGCGCGTCAATTGCGCCCTCGGCGCCAAAGCCGAAGCCGGTGGCGATCACGGTGATGTAAAGCTCATCGTTAAGCGAATCGTCGAACGACAGACCCCAGATGATGTTGGCGTCGGGATGCGCGGCGTCTTTGATCTTTTCGCTGGCCACTTCGATATCTTCCAGACCGATGTCGGGCGAGGAAGTGATGCTGATGATAACGCCCTTCGCGCCCTTGATGGAAGTTTCAAGCAGCGGGCTGGAGATGGCGGCTTCTGCGGCAACCTCGGGCTTGTCCTTGCCCTTGGCATAGCCGAGACCCATGTGCGCGTGGCCGGCGTCTTTCATGACAGAGAGAACATCGGCAAAGTCGAGGTTGATCACGCCCGGGATCTTGATCAGCTCGGAAATATTCTTCACGCCCTGAAGCAGAACGTCGTCAGCCTTGGCGAACGCGTTGCTCATGGTGATTTTGGTTTCGCTTGCGAAGCGAAGGCGTTCGTTGGGGATGATCACAAGGCTGTCCACGTGCTCGGTGAGCATATCAATGCCGTTTTCGGCCTGCTGCATCCTGCGCTTGCCTTCAAAATTAAAGGGCTTGGTCACAACGCCGACGGTGAGAATGCCCATATCCTTGGCGATCTGCGCAATGACGGGGGCAGCGCCGGTGCCGGTGCCGCCGCCCATGCCGGCGGTGATAAAGACCATATCGGTGCCCTTGAGGGTGTCGGAGATAATGTCGCGGCTCTCTTCGGCGGCTTTCTGGCCAACCTCAGGCTTGCCGCCTGCGCCCATACCCTTGGTGACCTTTTCGCCGATCTGGATCTTGTGAGTCGCCTGAGAGTTGAGGAGCATTTGTTTATCGGTATTCACGGCAATGAACTCAACGCCGCGGATACCGGTGGTGATCATGCGGTTCACGGCGTTTCCGCCGCCGCCGCCGACGCCGATAACTTTGATCTGTACAACATTTTCAACTTCGTTATCAATTTCAAATCCCATAAGATAATTCCTCCCTGTCAGTTGATGTATAGAAAAATGTAATGAAGATATCAAACGATAAAATCAGTTATCAAAATATTATCACACTATGTCAAAAAAAACAAGTGGTAATGCAAAAAAAACATAGGATTGTAAGCTTTTTTTCTTATTCTATGCAAAAAGCCGGCAGAAAGCCGCTTTATTCTGCGATCAGCGCCGCGCCGAGCCGAAGAGCCTTCAGGTTTTGCTCGCAAAACTGCGGTTTCATGGCGGTGCGAATGACCGTTTCCATTTCGTCGAGCGAGCAGGGCACCATGCCCATCGCGCTGGCTGCGCCGAGCAAAGCGACGTTCAGCGACTTGGCGCCGCCGAGAGCACGGATGATTGCCGCGCCGTCAACAGGGCGGTAATCCACCCCCTGCTCTTTCAAAAAAGCAAGCATCTGCTGCGCATCGTAAGAAGTTTTCGCCAGCGTATCGGTGGTGGGCTTGACGGGCAGCGTATTCACCAGGATCCTGCCCCCGTTTTTCAGATAGGGAAGCACGCGGACACATTCCGCCGGTTCAAAGGCGATCACCGTGTCGGCGCAGCCTTTGGGAATGAGCGGAGAAAACGCGTCCGACCCGATGCGCACATGGCTGACCACGCTGCCGCCGCGCTGCGCCATGCCGATGGTTTCAGCCGTATGCGCCGTTTCGCCGCGGTTCACGGCACAGTTGGCCAGCATTTTTGAGGCAAGCACCGTGCCCTGACCGCCGACGCCGCAAAGCAAGATATTAAACATCAGATTTCTCCCCCTTCCAGTGCGTCAAAACGGCACAGATTCAGGCAAAGTCCGCAGCCATAGCAAAGCGACGCGTCAATGGCGACCTTGCCGTTTTCGCCTTTGATGATGGCCGGGCAGCCGATCTCACGCACGCAGCGCTTGCAGCCGGTGCATTTGTCGGCATTGACCCGCACCCTCGGTTTCGGTCTGGAAACGGCGATACAGGGCGCGCGGAAGATGATGCACGACACGCCGTCACAGTCGGCCGCTTCCTTGACAGCCAGTTCGGCCGCTTCAGAATCAAACGGATCAACAACGGCAATGTGCGGCACGCCAAGAGCTTCGACGACCCTTTCGATGCTGATTTTTGCCGCCGGTTCGCCCGTTGCGGCAAAGCCAGTGCTCGGGTTCGGCTGCTGGCCGGTCATGGCGGTGGTGGAATTATCCAGAATGACCGAAACGATCTTCGCGCCGTTATAGACCGCGTTGGCGATGCCGGCCAGACCGGTGTGGAAAAAGGTGGAATCGCCCGTAAACGAGAAGCAGACGGTATCCGGCTCCACGCGCTTGATTCCCTGCGCGACCGTAATGCCCGCGCCCATGCACAGGCAGGTATCGGTCATATCCAGCGGCATGGCGTTGCCCAGCGTGTAGCAGCCGATGTCGCCCGCAAACACCGCTTTTCTGCCCTTCATGGCGCGCTTGACTGCATAGAACGAGGCGCGGTGCGGGCACCCGGCGCAAAGCGTCGGCGGCCGAACGGGCAGCGGCGGCGCATCAGGTGTTTTCGCCTCATCGGCAGGCAGGTCAAAGAACCGGCGCAAAACCGCCAGCGCGTTCTCGGTGCTGTTTTCGCCCGCGGCGGGGGTGAAGCCCCTGCCCTTGCCCAGAATTTCAACAGGGAGCCGGTGAACGCCGCACAGGCGCTGCAGCTCCTGCTCGATTACGGGGTCAAGCTCCTCATACACCAGCACCTCGTCCAGCCCCGCCAAAAACGCAAGCGCCGTCTGTTCGGGGAACGGGTGCGGCGTGGCCACATTCAGCAGCTTATATTCTTGTTTCACGTCAAGAATTTGCAGCGCTTCGCGAATATACTGCCCGCTCACGCCCGAAACGGCAATGCCCTTTTGGCCGCTGCCGCTCTGCGTATTAAAACGGTAACCGGACAGCTCGGCGCGCAGATTCCTGTTTCTTTCTTCGATTTTGAGGTGAGATTGATAAGACAGCTTCGGAAAAATGACCCAGCGGGAATCCTTCACAAAGCCCTCCGGCTCTTTGACCGGCAGCGGCGCGAGCAATTCGATCGAAGCCGTCGCGTGGCAGATGCGCGTGGTCGGGCGGAAAAGCACGGGCGTCTGGTATTTTTCCGACAGCTCATAGGCGTCCGCCATCATCAGATAGGCCTCCTCCGGGCTGGCCGGATCGAACACAGGCAGCTTGGAAAACGCCGCAAAGGTGCGCGTATCCTGCTCCGTCTGTGAGGAGATGGGGCCGGGATCATCCGCAACAAGCACGACCATGCCGCCCTTGACGCCGACATATGCCAGCGACATGAGCGGGTCGCTGGCCACGTTCAGCCCGACCTGCTTCATCGTCACCAGCGTGCGCGCGCCGGCATAGGATGCGCCGGCCGCGACCTCAAGCGCAGATTTTTCATTGACCGACCATTCCACATAAGCGTCGGTGTTGCCCCTGCTTTTTTCTTTGGCAATGGTTTCGAGCACCTCGGTCGACGGCGTGCCCGGATAGCCGGCCGCCACCCGCACCCCGGCGCGCAGCGCGCCCAGCGCCATCGCCTCGTTGCCCATGAGCATTTTTTTCATCTTTGTAATCTCCTTTGGCGTTTAAACGCGATTATCATACCACGAATGAATAAAAAAAGCAAGGACGCCGAAGCGCCCCTGCTCAAATATAATTGTTTAATCGTCTAAACTTTTCTTTTCGCTGCCGATGGATTTCTGGTGCTTTTTCAGTTCCTCCATCGCTTCCGCGTCGCCGTCGGTCACCGTGGCGGACATGGCGGCGCGGCGGGCCAGCAGCTCTTCATACATCTTGTCGCGCTTTTTGCCGGACAGATCGTAGAACAGCAGCGGGATGACGCCGAACGAGGTCGTGATCATGGGCAGCACGGTTGCCAGCGCAAACAGCCAGAACTGAGTGTCGTCGGTCTGCTTGGCGCCCTGCACGTATTTGTTGATATCGTAACCGATAAAGTGCTTGAACATGGTGGAAACGTAGCCGCTGACCGTGCCGGCAAGCTTTTGTGCCAGACCCTTGGCGGCGGAGGTCATCGCCTCGGTGCGGTAGCCGTTTTTCCATTCGCAGTAGTCCATGGCTTCGTTGTACATTTCGTTGGGGATAACCGTGCGCACGCCCCAGAAGAACATATACGCCGTTTCCTGCAGCGTGTAGGCAATGCCCATGGGGATCAGGCGTTTATACATCCCGTTCTTTTTGCCGCCGATACACCCGAACAGGAACACGGGTATAGTGGCAATGTCGATACTGTAGGAACCCATGATCGCCAGGAACCGGGTCGAAAACCGTTTGCGGAACCACGGCACCAAAGCGTAAGAGATGGGGTTGATGATCGCGCCGGGGATGCCGGTGAGCATGCCGAGAGAGCCGAAGTTGAGCACGTCGATGAAGTAATCCTGCTTGGAACCGCTGAACAGTGAAAAGCCGCCCAGCGTGTCGTGCAGGGTCAGGATCAGGATGGGCTTGTTGTTGATGATGGACTTGAGCCCCTCTTTGATGCTGGGCGTTTCGACCGACTGGATCACGCGCTCTTTGGCGACGGTGGCAAACCACAGGGCGGCCAGACCGCTGACAACAGAACAGAACACGCCCATGGTCATGAAGGCGGTTCGGTAGGTGTGCTCAAGGTTATCGGCGCCGATCATGCCGTTGCCGATGAAATCGAGCAGAACGGTAAAAATCTGCTGCGGCAGCTTTTCACCGAACATGCCGGAAAAGAACTGCGCCTGCGTGATCAGCCGTGTACGTTCGATGGGGTTGGGCGTGATGGTGGCGAGCATGCCGGTCCTGGCAAAGCCGCGGAAGGTGCCGCCCGTTTCACGTAGGAGCGCCAGCCCCAGATAAAGGGCAAATTTGGCGGTGGAAGTCGCCGACGCATGCGGGAAAAACAGCGGCAGCAGCCAGAACATGCAGGTCAGGATCGTGGCGGGAATGCCGAGAACGACCAGATAGGGCTTGAATTTGCCCCAGCGGGTGCGGGTCTTGTCGACGAGCGCGCCGGAAAACGTGTCGTTCACGATATCCCAGACGCTGTTGATCGCGTCGGCTGTCGCCTTTTTGCGCAGGTCGATCTTGAAAATGTTGGTGATGAAGCGCGTGGCGAAAACGTCGATGTTGAAGCTCTGCGCCATATCGAAAATGACGTAGCCGATGCTTTCCTTCGTACCGACGTAGCGACGGTTTTGTTTGGCGTAAAAGCCTTCGTCTTTTTGTTCGTTTATTTCTTCAATTGTATCAGTTTTAGCCAAAAGTTTACCTCCTGACTTATGATTTTTGTTGATTATAGCACAGATTAAATGATAATGCAAGATGTTCTGCCTGTTTATGCGTTCAGATTTCGCCGTTTCACCTGAAAGAAAGTGAACAGGATATCAATTGCTTTCGGCTTCCTGCAGGATCCGGTCAAGCCGCCGCGGCGACGTCAGCAGCAGGAAAAGTCCGACGGCTACTGCGAACGTGACGCCCCAGGAAAGCGGATAAGAAATGTAAAGGAACGTCAGCGTGCGGCGCAGCGGCAGAAAGAAGAACACCCAGATCAGACGGATGCCGCAGGCGCCGAACAGTGAAACGAGCATGATCTGAAACGATTTGCCCAGCCCGCGCACGCAGCCCGCCGTAACGTCAAGCAGCGAACAGAACACGTAAAACGGCATGATCAGCGCCATACGTTCCGCACCGACCGCCAGCACGGCGGGGTCGGTCGTGAACAAGCCGACGATCGAAAATCGAAGCAAAAAGCCGAGCGCAGCCAGCACAGCCGCCGCGAAGGAGGCGCTGCCCAGCGAGATCAGCCAGATGCGGCGGATATTTTCTTTCTTTTTCGCGCCCACGTTCTGAGAGATAAAATTCATGCCCGCCTGCGTGAAGCCGTTCGTGGCGGTGAAAATATAGGCGTCAAAGTTAGAACCGGCCGAAATGCCCGCCATCGCGTCGGAACCGAACGAGTTGACGTTCGACTGGATGATGACGTTGGAAATGGAAAACAGTGCGTTTTGCAGGCCCGCCGGAACGCCGATGCGCAAAATCTCCGCCAGTTCCCGTCGGAAAAAGCGAACGTTTTTCAGCGTCAGGCGCACTTCACCGTCGGTCATCATCAGCCGCCGGATCACAAGCACCGCCGTAAGATACTGCGCGGAAATGGTGGCGACCGCTACCCCGGCCACGCCCCAGTGCAGCACGATGATGGTGAACAGGTTGAGCAGAATATTCACCAGCCCGGAGGCCGCCAGGTAGCGCAGCGGCCGCTTGGTGTCGCCGGTGGCACGAATGATCGCGGCGCCGAAATTGAAGACCATGGAGCCGGGCGAGCCGAGGAAATAGATGCGAACGTAAAGCGTAGACAGCCTGATGGTGTCGGCGGGCGCCTGCATCCAGCGCAGGAGCGTCGGCGAAAACGCGGCGCCCAACCCGCAGATCACCACGCCGCACACAAGGCTCAGCCCCATGGACGTGTGAACGCAGCGGCGCACGGCTTCCCGGTCCTTTGCGCCGAGCATGCGAGCCGTGAGCACGCCCGCTCCCATGGCAAGACCGGTGAACAGGTTCACGATCAGGCTGATCATCGAGCCGGTGGAACCGACCGCCGCCAAAGCGGTCTTGCCCGCAAAACGCCCCACCACAGCGGTGTCGGCCGTGTTATACACGATCTGCAGCAGCCCCGTGAGCGTAACGGGAACGGCAAACAGAACGAGCTTTTTGAAAAAGGGACCTTCCGTCATAGAAGTCTGCTTTGATTTCGGCATAAGATGCTCCAATTAGTTCAGATGCGGCAGCCGACGGTGTATCCGTCGTAGACAGCGTTGGGGATGATCCCGCCGCCGTTGGCGTCGCCGATGTTATAAAGCTCGATCCCGTCGTCTTTCAGCGATCGATAGAGCGAATCCTCCGGCACGTCACCCACCGCCATTACAACGGAATCCGCCGGAAGCGTGACGGAGCTGCCGTCCTTTTGACGGCAGAAAACGGCGGTCTCAGTGATCTTTTCCACACGGCAGCCGGTCATCAGCCGCACGCCGCGCGCCTTCAGGTGACCCAGCAAAATCGTCTGCGCCGTTTTGCCGGTGTTGGCGGCCAGCTC
>CADBPL010000209.1 GCA_902796535.1 Oscillospiraceae bacterium | reverse complement strand
GAGCGGCCGATGGTGGGCAGGTCGGAAATAGACGGCACCAGATCGCATTTGTTCATCACCGAAATGATCGGCTTGTTGATGCAGTTGAGCGAGGTGAGCAGGTCTGCAGTGACCCGCAGATGCTCCGCGCATTCGGGGGAGGACGCGTCGCACACATTGAGGATCACAGTGGCGCTCACCGCTTCCTCCAGCGTGGATTTGAACGCCTCGACCAGATGGTGCGGCAGCCGCCGGATCAGGCCGACCGTGTCAATGAGCATCACGCGCCGTCCGTCGGGCAGGTCAAGCCCGCGCGAGGTCGGGTCAAGGGTGGCGAAAAGCTTGTCCTCCGCCAGAACGCCTGCCTGCGTGAGGGTGTTCATCAGCGTGGATTTGCCGGCGTTGGTGTAGCCGACGATGGCAACGGTTTGCACGCCGTCCTTCGCGCGGCGGTTGCGCAGGCTGCCCCTGCGCTTTTCCAGCGCGGCCAACTGCTCTTCCAGCGCGGCAATGCGGCGGCGGATATGGCGGCGGTCGCTCTCCAGCTTGGTTTCGCCCGGACCTCTTGTGCCGATGCCGCCGCCCAGGCGCGACAGGCTCGTGCCCTTGCCGGTCAGGCGGGGCAGAGCGTATTTGAGCTGAGCCAGTTCCACCTGCAGCTTGCCTTCGCCGGAAATGGCGCGCGCAGCAAAAATATCGAGGATCAGCGTGGTTCGGTCCACTACGCGCACGTCGATCGCGTCTTCCACGTTGCGCGCCTGCGAGGGCGTCAGCTCGTCGTCGAAGATCAGCAGGTCGGCCTCGCTGTTTTTGCAGAATTCCTTCAGCTCCTCTAACTTGCCGGAGCCGATGAAGGTGGCGTTGTCGGGCTTTTCCCGCTTTTGGATTATGCGGCCGATGACCTCGGCGCCGGCGGTGTATGCCAGCTCCTCCAACTCGTCCAGCGAGGAGTCCGGGTCGAACCTGCCAAAGTCCACACAGACCAAAACAGCCCTTTCGGGCTGCTGTGAATTTTCAATAAGCTCTTTCATTCAATTCCTTTCAGAGCGTCCAGCTCTGCTTTGTTTACGCTGATCTTACCGTCCTTGAGCACGCGCACGTTGTGGCGGTGAATGGAAATGGGGGCGGCGTTCGGGTTGCGTTCGAGCGACACCTTCAGCATCCCGGTGAGCAGGTTTGTTTCGGTCACGGTGCCCCGGCCTTCTTTGGTGTCCACCACGGCGCCCACCTTGGGCGTGACGCGCAGCAGGTGCTCATAGGAATCCTGCTCGTATTTCAGGCAGCACATCAGGCGGCCGCAGGTGCCGCTGATTTTGACCGGGTTCAGGCTCAGCCCCTGTTCTTTGGCCATTTTGATGGATACGGGCTGAAAATCGCCCATATAGGAGCTGCAGCAAAACGGACGGCCGCACATGCCCAGCCCGCCGAGCATCTTCGCTTCATCGCGCACGCCGATCTGGCGCAGCTCGATGCGGGTGCGGAACACGCCGGCCAGGTCTATGACCAGTTCGCGGAAATCCACGCGGTTGTCCGCTGTGAAGTAGAACAGGATCTTGCTGCCGTCCAGCGTGTATTCCACGTTGACCAGCTTCATGTCCAGCTTGTGCTTTTCGATCTTCTGCTCGCAGATGCGGAACGCGTCAGCCTCTTTCTTTTTGTTGTCTTCCAGCTTTTTCAGATCCGATTCGTTCGCCTTGCGAATGATTTTTTTCAGCGGCTTCACGAGCTCTTCGTCGCTGATCTCCTTCGGCTCCATTGCGATCTCGCCGCATTCCACGCCGCGCACGGTTTCGACAATGACCTTGTCGTTCAGGGCGTAAGACCCCTGACCGGGTTCAAAATAATATACTTTGCCCACTTCTCTGAAGCGGACGCCGACTACGGTTGCCATAAATAAATGATCCTTTCGTGTGAAAAATCTATTTTCCGGCCGCAGCGCTCAAGCGGCTGCAAAGCCTTGTGATCAAAAGATTGCGGTTCGCGTTGCCGTTGACGGCGGCCTGCATTTCGGTTGCGATTGCCGCAAATTCAAGCAGCTGCCGCACGGTGAAACGCCGCGCAAGGGCGGCAGCTTCGCCGGAACAGGCGGAAAGCAGGGGCAGCTGCCCTGCGCCGCTTTTTACGCTCAGCGCATCGCGCACCGTAAGCTGAAGCTGCGTGAGCACCGGCGGCAGCAGCGCGTAATCCTTTTCAAACGCGCCGGTGACCGCCATGAGGTCGTATTCGTTCGGCGCGCCGAGCGCGCGCGCGATCTGCCGCGCCGTTTCGTGAATGGCTTCGTTGGCTTCGTCTGAACGGGTCTCGATCTGCTGCCCCAGATTGTAGACGCAGGCGCGGGAAAGAATGGTCGGCAGCAGCGCCGTTGCGCTTGGGCAGGTGAGTAAAAACCGCACGTAAACGGGCGGCTCTTCCAAGATTTTCAGCAGTGCGTTCTGCGCCGCTTCGTTGCTCAGCTGCATATTGTGCAGCAAAAACACCCGCCGGTTTGCCTCGTTTGGGTAGATCGAAGCGTCAGCGCGGATCTGGCGAATGGAATCCACCTTCAGGCTTTCCGTGTCGCCCGGCTGTGCCAGGCATTCGGTCAGATCGGGGTGAAACCCGCGCAGCACCTTGCGGCAGTCGGCGCATTCGCCGCAGGGCGGGGCTTCGCCGCGGCACAAAAGCGCCTGCGCCAGTCGCCGCGCGAGCGTTAACCGGTCGCTTTCGCTGCCGCCTTCTAAAATGACGGCGTGCGGCAGGCGGTTCGCTTCCACGGCCGTGCGAATGATCTGCGCCGTGGCGGGGTTGATCGAAAGGTTGGAAAAATTGATCATCACTGTTTCACAAATCGTCGGGTTGAGAGCGCGTTTTCGGTCAGAACTGATCCGGGAAGGCGGTTTTCAGCGTTGCGAGGATCCGCACGTCCGGCCGGATGAATGCTTCATAAAACGCGTGATTGGCTTCTTCTGCCTGATGGATGAGCGCCGTGTCCGCCAAAAGCCTGCTGACGGTTTCAGCCAGCGAATCGGCGTCGGTATATTCAAAATAGTTCACGCCGTTTTTCGGTTCGCCATAGGGCGTGAACGCGAGCGGATCGGTCAAAAACGCCCGCCCGGCGGCAAAGGTCTCGCCGTATCTGGCGCCGGTGCAGCCATGAAGCCCAACGGACAGCACGTGAAGGTAGTTTTGTTTTAAACAGTCGAGATATTTCCGCCGGTCAAGCACGCGCTCATCGTCGGTGATCAGATCGGGGGCGTACTTTGCCGCCGTGTCGCTGCGGCCCAGCCCGCCGACCGTCAGGCCGCCGAATTCTTTTTTGAGCACTCTGGCCGTTTCGATCCGTCTTTGGTTGACGGAGCAGACCATATCGTAGGTTTCCTTTGCTTTTTTTCTGGCCTGCTCGTAACTCAACTGCGGGTAGTGCTTTAATACGCGCTCGGGCGAGGAGAGGTTTTCCGGCCAGAGCCTTGACCAGTAGAGCAGCTTGTAGCTGTCAAAGTGGTTGTGGGCTTCAAAGGTTCGGTAGTCGAAATTCTTCTGCCTTCTTTGCCGAATGGCAAGGGTGTAGGCAGCGTCTTTATATTTCTTTTCGGCCAGATACCCCCTGATCAGCAGCGCCTCGAACGGGTTGCCCGGGCAGGAGCAGTCGTAGGCAATGGAAAAGTTTTTGAATTTATCGCGGTTCTTCAGCTTTGACGCGTATTCGTCGGAATAGCTGGACTTGAAGTAATAGTCGATCGACTCGAGCTGTTTGTCGAAAAGCTCCGGAATGTCAAAATCCTGATAGCCGTCCGCCATATCGTAGGCAAGGATCTTGCCGCCGGCGCGCAGTTCAACGATCTGCCGGTGGGGATAATGACCGCCGGATAAAAAATCGTGACTGATTCTGGTTTGTTTAATGCGCAGCAGCCCCGCCTTTTCGAGCGCGCGAAAGCCCACAAAAATAGACGACATGGACCAGACCCACAGGCAGGATGAATCCATGGTCAGCACACAGTCAAGCATCGTTTCACCTCAGTTCAAAAAACCGTTACAGCTTTACAAATTTTTCAACGTCCACCACAAAAACGGTCGCGCCGCCCACGGTGATCTCAACGGGCATGGCGATCAGCCGCCCTTCCACGCCGCCGGCCGGAGCGGGCACGGTCATTTGCTTGCGGCTGCTGGAATGCTCGCCGATGAGCGCAATGGCCTCATCCACCTTTTCTTCTTCCACGCCGATGAGCAGCGTGATGTTGCCCGCGCGCAGAAAGCCGCCGGTGGTGGAAAGCTTGGTGGCGCTGTAACCGGCTCTGCTCAACCCGTTGAGAACGGAAGAGGCGTCGTCGCTGTTGACAACGGCAATGATCAGTTTCATGCTCATGGTCAAACCGCCTTTCGGTTATTTCAGGTTTTCTTCTTTGTATTGTTTGAGCGCCTGCGCCAGCTGATCGGGGCAGGAGGTGCTTTTGAAGCCGCAGGGGATACCGGAAAATTTTGCGATCACGTCGTCGACCTTCATGCCGGCGACCAGATGCGAAATGCCGGTCAGGTTGCCGGCGCAGCCGCCCTCGTATTGTACGGAGCGGATGGTATCGCCCTCCACGTCGATGAGGATACGGCGCGAACAGGTGCCGTGCGTTTTATAAACAATGTTCATGGCGGATCACCTTCCGAATTCAGATAATTATTTATATTATAATACTCTCAATCGGTCTGTATGTCAAGAAATTGTGTAAAAAACAAGCCAAACGCTTGACAGAGCGGTTCCTTGGGTGTAAACTAT
>CADBPL010000208.1 GCA_902796535.1 Oscillospiraceae bacterium | reverse complement strand
TGATCCTCAACAAAATCTGACGCTGAGGAGGGAGCCTCCTTGAAATTCTATTTGATCACCGATGACGTCGACACCTCGGTCGGCCTGCGCCTGGCGGGCGTGGAAAGCAAAGTTCTGACCGACCTGACGCAGGGGGCGCAGGCGATCGACGACGCGCTGCGCGACGACGGCATCGGCATACTGATGGTGTCGCACCGCGTGGCGGCAGCATATCGGGACAGGATCGAAGAAATTCGGTTCAGCCGCAGCCTGCCGCTGATCGTGACCCTGCCCGACAGGAAGGAGTGAGCGCAATGCCGACTGATAACAGGATCGGTGAATTTTTCAACGCGATCAATGAGGACCTGCAGC
The DNA here is from genome assembly GCA_902796535.1 of Oscillospiraceae bacterium. Classification (GTDB taxonomy): domain Bacteria; phylum Bacillota; class Clostridia; order Oscillospirales; family Acutalibacteraceae; genus UBA8612. The sequence goes on along the minus strand of CADBPL010000208.1, from coordinate 7,552 downwards.
GGCAGGTCAACGAGATCACCGAGGAAGCGAACCGGCTCAAGGCGGAGCAGGCCAAAAAGGCCAAACGCGACGCCAAAAAACAGACCGATTCGTTTTTGCGCGGCGAAATGGCGAATATTATGCACAGCAGCGGCCGCCGCGTGGCCGCCGCGCGCGCCGGGGCAAAAAAAGAATTGCTGGAACGGCGCGCCGCGCTGGAGCAGCAGGCGTTCGATCAGGCCGCGCAAAAGCTGAAGGCGTTCACCGAAACGCCGGAATATGAGTCGTTCCTGACGGCGAGCGCCCACCGCATGGCGGCGCATTTCAACGGCGGCGAGATCGTGTTTTATCTGCGCCGCGAGGATGAAAAATACACCGAGGCGATCGCGGCCATCGTGCCGCAGCCCTGCCGCTTTGAAACGGATGACGGCATTCGCATCGGCGGCTGCCGCGCCGTGAGTGAATCGTCCCGGCTGGCGGCGGATGATACGCTGGACGCAAGGCTGGAAAGCCAGCGCGACTGGTTCGGCGAGCATTCGGGTCTTTCCGCACACGTCGCCGCCGAGTGAACCGGCGGCCGCACAGGGAGGGAACAGTTTGAACAAATATCGTATATACAGCATCAACGGCCCGATCGTCACAATCAGGGGCGCGACCGAATTGCAGATCATGGAAATGGTCTACGTCGGCGTCAAACGGCTCGTGGGCGAGGTTATCGGCGTTGACAGTGAAAAAACGACCATTCAGGTTTATGAAGATACGGCCGGGCTTTACCCGCAGGAACCGGTCGAGGCCTCCGGCTCGCCCATGTCCGTTTCGCTTGGCCCCGGGATTCTGGGCAGCATTTTTGACGGCATCGAAAAACCGCTGAGCGCCATGGCGGCGCAGGCGGGCGCGTTCATCACCAAGGGAGTCAGCGTGCCGCCTCTGGATGAAGAAAAGCAGTGGGACGTCACCGTTACGGTAAAGCCGGGCGACGTTTTGAGCGGAGGCATGAGCTACGCCGAATGCGACGAGACCCGGGCGATCCGCCACAAGCTGCTCGTGCCGCCGTCCCAACACGGCAAGGTCGTTTTTGCCGCGCCGAACGGCGCTTACCGCCTGCACGATCGTATCGTTACCATTCAGGATGAACACGGCGGCACATTCGACCTGACGCTTTGCCAGCGCTGGCCGATCCGCATTGCCCGCCCGATGAAGGAGCGCCTGTCGCCCGTGGTGCCGCTCATCTGCGGCCAGCGGATCATCGACACCATGTTCCCTCTGGCCAAGGGCGGCGCGGCGGTGATCCCCGGCGGGTTCGGCACGGGCAAGACCGTCATGCAGCATCAGCTTGCCAAGTGGTGCGATGCGGATATTATTATTTACGTCGGCTGCGGCGAGCGCGGCAATGAAATGACGCAGGCGCTCACCGAATTCAGCGAACTCACCGACCCGCGCTCCGGCCGCCCGCTGCTTGAGCGCACGGTGCTCATTGCCAACACCTCCAATATGCCGGTCGCCGCGCGTGAAGCGTCGATCTACACCGGCATCACCTTTGCGGAATACTACCGCGATATGGGGTATCACGTGGCCATGATGGCGGATTCCACCTCCCGCTGGGCGGAGGCGCTGCGTGAAATTTCAGGCCGGCTGGAAGAAATGCCGGCGGATGAGGGCTACCCGGCTTATCTGCCCAGCCGTCTGTCGGAATTCTACGAGCGTGCCGGCCGCTGCGTCACTCTCGGCGGCGCGGAAGGCTCCGTGAGCGTCATCGGCGCCGTTTCCCCGCAGGGGTCCGATTTTTCGGAGCCGGTCACGCAAAACTCCAAGCGCTTCACCCGCTGCTTCTGGGGGCTGGATAAGGCGCTGGCCTATGCGCGCCATTTTCCGGCGGTGAACTGGACCACCAGCTACAGCGAATATATCGATTCCCTTTCAGACTGGTTCAGCGAGAATATCGCGCCGGATTTTACGGCGTGCCGCAACCGCATCAGCGCGCTGCTGGCCGAAGAAGCGCGGCTGATGGAGATCGTCAAGCTCATCGGCGCGCAGGTTCTGCCCGATGAACAAAAGCTGATCATCGAGGTCGCGCGCGTGATCCGCACCGGCTTTTTGCAGCAGGATGCGCTGAGCGATTTTGACGGCTATGTGCCGCCCCAAAAGCATTACCGCATGATGAAAAGCATTCTCAGTGTTTATGATCAGAGCAAACGTTTGATCGAGCGGCAGCTCCCCGTTTCCGCCATTGTCAAAACGGGCTGCTTTGACCGTTTGGTCAAAATGAAATACAACATACCGAACGACGAGCTCGATCGGTTTGACGAATTGGACGCCGAAAACGAAAAGGCGCTTTCGGCCGTTGGTTAAAGGCAGGTGACAGGTTTTGATTCTGGAACATCTCGGGCTGGATAAGATCAGCGGTTCGCTGGTGGTTTTGGAAAACGTAGACAACGTGTTCAACGAAGAAATGGTTGAGATCCGGCTGGAGGACGGTTCGGTTCGCGCCGGTCGCGTTGTGATGATCGAGGGCAAACGCGCCGTGATCCAGGTGTTTGAAGGCACGCGCGGCGTGTCCATGGTCAACACCCGCACCCGCATGACCGGCCGCCCCATGGAGCTCAAGCTTTCGCCTGAAATCGTGGGCCGTGTGTTTGACGGGCTGGGCCGCCCGAAGGACGGGCTGGGTGAGATTTATCCGCTTTTGCGGCGCAATATCAACGGCTCCGCCATCAACCCCGTTGAGCGCGTTTACCCCAAAAACTTTGTGCAGACGGGCATTTCTTCCATTGATACGCTGGCCACGCTCATCCGCGGGCAGAAGCTGCCCATTTTTTCCGGCTCCGGTATGCGCCACAACGATCTGGCCATTCAGATCGTGCGGCAGGCGAGCGTGGCAGATGACGAAAGCTTTGCCGTTGTGTTTGCCGCCATGGGCGTGAAGAACGACGTGGCGGAGCAGTTCCGCACATCCTTTGAGGAATCGAACGTCATGAGCAAGGTCGTCATGTTCCTCAACCTTTCCAACGACCCGATCATTGAGCGCATCATCACGCCGCGCTGCGCGCTCACCGCAGCGGAATATCTGGCGTTTGATCTGGGCATGAACGTGCTGGTCATTATGACCGATATGACCGCTTACTGCGAGGCGCTGCGCGAATTCTCCTCCTCCAAGGGCGAGATCCCGGGCCGAAAGGGCTTTCCGGGCTACCTTTATTCCGATCTGGCGTCGCTTTATGAGCGCGCCGGTATGATCCGGGAAAGCAAAGGTTCGGTGACGCAGCTGCCGATTCTGACCATGCCAAACGACGATATCACGCACCCCATCCCCGATCTGACCGGCTTCATCACCGAAGGGCAGATCGTGCTTGACCGCGCGCTGGAGGCCAAGGGCGTTTATCCGCCCATCAGCGTGCTGCCGTCGCTGTCGCGTCTGATGAAGGACGGCATCGGCGAGCAATACACCCGCAAGGATCATAAGGCGGTCAGCAACCAGCTGTTTGCCTGTTATTCCGGCGTGCAGGATGCGCGCGCGCTGGCGAGCGTTGTCGGCGAGGACGAGCTGTCCGAAAACGACCGCCTTCTGCTTCGGTTCGGCCGCGATTTTGAAGGGCAGTTCCTCACCCAGAGCCGCACGGAAAACCGCACCATCGCGCAATCGCTCGACCTGGGCTGCCGTTTGCTGGCGCAGCTGCCCGATGAATTGCTTGACCGCCTTCAAAAAGAAGAGATCGAAGCCTATATCGAACCGTTCCGTGAAAAGGTGGTGTCGTAGTGGCGGAGAATCTGCTGCCGACCAAGGGCAACCTGATGAACGCGCGCCGTTCGCTGGAGCTGGCCAGGGTCGGGTATGATCTGATGGAGCGCAAGCGAAAATTCCTGCTGCGTGAGATCGCCAAACGCACCGACGAATATGAACAGACCAAAAAAGAGGCGGAGCGTCTGAGCCGCGACGCGTTTTATCTGCTGCGCCTTGCCACCATTGCCGACGGGCTGCCGCTCACGCAGGCGCAAAGCGTGCCGGTCGATGACAGCGTCAGCATCGTCACGCGTTCGATCATGGGCGTGGAAGTGCCCGAAGCGCACATTCAGCCGCCCGAACGAAAAATATATTACGGCCTGAATTACACCGGCCTGCAGTTGGATAACGCTTACAGCCGTTTTCTCGACTTGAAGGTGATGGCCGTGAAGCTGGCCATGCAGGAAACGGCGCTGTTCCGCCTGCAGGAGGCGCTGGTCAAAACCGGCAAACGCTCCAACGCGCTGGGCAACGTCGTCATCCCCAAGTTCACCCGCGCCGTCAAATTCATCTCCGATTCGCTCGAAGAAAAAGAGCGTGAGGATTTCGCCCGCCTGAAGGTCATTAAAAACGAAAAATAATGGGCTGTTTCAGCGTGCTCCGGTTGCTTTCCGGCGCTCTCTTTTGCCCGATTGCCTGACCGGCGCCGTGCATCCGCGTGGATGCCCGTGTGCCGGTCAGCTTGCTTTTCAAGCCAAAGCGGCGAACCGAAAGCGGCTCGCCTCGCGTGCGGAATGAAGAAACGCGGCCCGACCCCGCCGGCGAATAATTCCTGAAAAATGCAGCGAAAATCCGAAAGAATCGCAGCTGCCAATTTGACATTATCCCGCGGGAATGGTAAAATATCTGTTGCCTTAAACAAATGAATCCGGGAGGAAGAAACGATGAAAAAGGTTGCAAAACGTGTGCTCAGTTTGGCTTTGACAGCCGTCTTGCTGCTCAGCATGTGGTCATTCGGCGCTGCGGCCGGGAGCGCCGACGAGGTGGAGCGTATGCTCCGTGCGATGACGACCGAGGAAAAGATCACGCAGATGCTCATGATCGCCCCGCGGTATTTTGACGGCGTGGGCGTCACGCAGCTCAACGAACCGCTTAAAGCCCTGTTTGGCCGCTATACGTTCGGTGGTGCGATCTTGTTTTCGCAGAACTCGGTGAACGCCGAACAGATGTATTGCCTGACTGACAGCCTGCAGCAGGCCAACGCCAAAGCGGATAAGCCGCAGCTTCTGATCAGCATTGATCAGGAGGGCGGCAGCGTTTCCCGCCTTGCTACGGGGACGCTGCTGACCGGCAACATGGCGCTTGGCGCGATCGGCCGGAAATCGGCGGCGCTGCGCAGCGGTGAGATCATCGGGGAAGAACTTGCCGCGCTCGGAATCACTGTGGATTTTGCGCCGGTGCTGGACGTCAACAACAACCCGTCCAACCCGGTGATCGGCATTCGTTCCTTTTCCGATGACCCCCAAATCGTTGCCTCCCTGGGGCAGGCTTTCATCAACGGCCTGCACCGCAACGGGATCATGACCGCGCTCAAGCATTTTCCGGGGCATGGCGACACGGGAACCGACAGCCATACGAGCCTTCCGCTGGTCGACAAGGGGTATGACGAGCTGAAGAACAATGAGCTGATCCCCTTTGCGGCGGGAATCAAAGCCGGCGCGGAAATGATTATGACGGCGCATATCCAGTATCCGAAAATCGATTCTGCAACCTATTGCTCCAAACTCACAGGGGAAGAGATCTGCCTGCCGGCGACCCTCTCCAGGAAAATCATGACGGATCTGCTGCGGCGGGACATGGGTTATAACGGAATTATCGTGACCGACGCGATGAATATGGACGCCATCGACAAGCATTTTGGCCAGCGCGACGCCGCGGTGCTTGCGATCAACGCAGGGGTGGATATTCTGCTCATGCCGGTTGCGCCTTATTCGGAGGAAGGGATCCGGGCGCTGGAAACCTACATTGCCGAGCTGGTTGCTCTTGCGGAAAACGGCACGATCTCCATGGACAATGTCAACGCCTCCGTTCGCCGTATTCTGACGCTGAAAGACAAGCACGGAATGCTCAAGGCGTATGACGAGGGCAACAGGGCGGCAAAAATCGAAAAAGCCGTTGCGACCGTCGGCTCGAAAGCGCACCACGAGGAAGAATTCAAAATGGCAAAGCAGGCTGTCACGCTGACGAAAAACGACAATGATCTGCTGCCGCTGCGCGAAAAGAATCAAAAGGTGCTGATCCTGACGGCTTACGAAAACGAGCTTCTTTCCGTGAATTACGGCAGAAAACTTGCCGAAGACAACGCACTCATTCCCGAGGGGACGGAAATCACGGTCGGCTGCTACGGCACCACGCCTGTGGAAACGCTCACCGCGCAGATCAGGCAATCCGACGTGGTTATCGTCATTTCCGAGGTGTCAAAGGTTGCGGCGCTCAACCCCAAAACGGCTCAGGGCGCAAGGAGCGCGGGCATTGACCAGATGCTCCGGTTGGCGCATCAGTCAGGCGCAAAGTTTATTGTGCTCAGCGCGCGTCTTCCCTATGACTGCGTGCGTTATCCCGACGCTGACGCGGTGATGCTCTGCTGGTTAGACAAGGGGATGAGTGAGGATCCCCGCGAGCGGGAGCATGACGTGCCGCAATACGGCCCCTGCATCCCGGCGGCGATTTATATGATGTTTGCCAGGGGCGAGAGGATCACGGGCCGGCTTCCCGTCAACGTTCCCGCCTTGACCGAAGACTATACGTTTTCTGAAGAGATCGCTTTAAAAAGAGGGTTCGGGCTTGACTATAAGGTCTTCTGCCCGCTTTGCGGCGAAACGCATGAGAGCGGCCTGTGGGAACAATTCCTTGGCGTGGTTCACCTAATCGTTTATGTGCTGCAGGAAGTGTCGGCTTTTCTGACAGGCCGCGGCGCTGCGCTTTGGCGCCGTTTTCTTCCCGGAGCGTAAGGGATCGCCGCATCACAGCGATTGACAGAGGAAGGGAGACGTGATCAGCATGAAAAAATTGATCGCCGCTGCGGTCGTTCTGGGCGTAGCCGCCGCTGCGGCAGGCGGATATGTCAGAATGACGGGCGTAAAAGAATCGATCCGGTCGTGGCTGCATTACAGGCAGGAGCTCGGCGCGAGCTACGTTGGCGAACCATCCCGCGAGAGCTGGGGCGGCGACTTCACGTATGACAGCATGGTAACGGTTCAAAAAAAACCCGATAAAGACTTCGTGATCCTGAATCTTACCGACAACCATTTCGGCGATTATGATTACCGGCGCTTGACCGCCTTGGGCGTGGAATTCACGGCAAAACAGCTTGTCAAAAAGATCAGGCCCGATCTGATCACCGTAACGGGCGATATCGTCTGCACCGACTCCACGATCTATTCCGTCAAGCGCTTTACCGACCTGATGGAGAGCTTCGGCGTGCCGTGGGCGCCCGTGTTCGGCAACCACGATGATGAAGGCAACTGCGATCTGAATTATCTTGCCGATATCATGCTGCAAAGCCCGCACTGCATTCTCAGAAAAGGCCCCGCCTCCCTGGGCGTGGGCAACTATGTCATAGGGATCACCGAGGAGGACGGCGGCCAAAAGAGACTGGCAGAAGCGCTCATCATGATGGATTCTCACCATTCTGCCTGCACGCAGGAACAGGTCGAGTGGTTCACCTGGGCGGCGCAGGGCGTCAACAGGCTCAGCGGCGGCAAGGCGGAGATCACGACTTTGATGCACATCCCGCTGGCGCAGTATCAGTACGGCTGCGATGAAAAATGGGACAGCAAAAAGAACATGTGGAAG
>CADBPL010000207.1 GCA_902796535.1 Oscillospiraceae bacterium | reverse complement strand
GCTGCGTTTTCTGCCCGAAAACGGGATGCGGGTGCTGCTGCGCGGCCGCGTTTCCGTGTTTGAACGGGACGGGCAGTATCAGCTCTATGTGGATGATATGCAGCCCGACGGCGTCGGCGCGCTGACCGTTGCCTATGAACAGCTCAAGGCAAAGCTTGAGGCGCAGGGGCTGTTTGCGGCGCAGCTCAAAAAGCCCATCCCGCCGTGCCCGCTGCGCGTCGGCGTGATCACGTCGCCCACGGGCGCCGCCGTGCGAGATCTGTTCAACGTGCTCGGGCGCCGCTTTCCGCTGGCCAGAATCGTGTTTCACCCCGTTCAGGTGCAGGGCGCTGCGGCGGCAGGGCAGATCGCCGCGGCGATCGCGCTGTTCAATCAATACCGCGCGGCCGACGTGCTCATTGTCGGGCGGGGCGGCGGCTCGATGGAGGATTTATGGGCGTTCAACGAGGAGATCGTTGCGTCAGCCGTCAGCAAAAGCGAGATCCCGGTCATTTCGGCCGTCGGCCATGAAACGGATTTTACGATCTGCGATTTTGTCGCCGACCTGCGCGCGCCAACGCCATCTGCTGCGGCGGAGCTTGCCGTGCCGGATTGGCAGGAGCAATATGCCTACGTGTCCGGGCTGAACCTGCACGCCCAGAGCCTGATCAGAGAAACCATAGCGAAAGAAAAGCACCGGGTCGAGCTGCTCACCGCTTCGCCCGTGCTGAAAAATCCGCTGAAGCTCATTGAAAACGAAAAACAAACGCTGGATTCCCTTTGGCTGCGGCTCAATGCGGCGCTGAACGAGCGGCTGCATACGGCCGGAAACAGGCTGACCGAAGCCTGCGCCAAGCTTGACGCGCTCAGCCCCTATAAGGTTTTGCTGCGAGGCTATGCCGCCGTTTATGATGGGGCGCACATTGTTGAATCCGTCAGTCAGATCGACCTGCAAAAGCCGCTTACGGTTCGTTTGGCGGACGGACGCGTGGAATGCCGGCCGATCAAAATCATAAAAGAGGAAGTATGATGAATAACAAAACGTATGAATCCGCGCTCAAAGAGCTGGAAGAGATCGTCACGAAATTAGAGCAGGGGAGCATTCCGCTGGAGGAATCCATGGCGCTGTTCACCAGGGCGAACGAGCTGGCGCTGTTTTGCAAGGCCTGCCTTGAAAAAGCGGAGGCGACCATCGTGCAGCTCAATCAGGACGGTACGGAGGCGGATTATCTTGAATAAAGCCTTTACTGCCGAAGAATACCTTGCGCTGATCAACGAGGCGCTTGACCGATATGTGCCGCTTTGCGGCGATGAGCGCGACGCGGTCACGCTGGCCATGCGTTACAGCCTGCAAAACGGCGGCAAACGTGTGCGGCCGATGCTGCTGCTTGAATTCAACCGAATCTGCGGCGGCTGTGTGCAGGATGCGCTGCCGCTTGCCTGCGCGCTCGAAATGATCCACACCTATTCGCTCATCCACGACGATCTGCCGTGCATGGACGACGACGATTTTCGCCGCGGACGGCCCTCCTGCCACAAGCAGTTCGGGGAGGCGACCGCGCTGCTTGCGGGCGACGGGCTGCTCACGCTTGCCTTTTCCGTGGCGGCCGGGGCGTCCCTTGCGCCCGAACGGACGCTGGCCTGCCTTGCTGAATTAGCGCAGGCCGCCGGGTATCGCGGCATGATCGGCGGGCAGACGATGGATCTGCAGCACGAGGATCAAACGATCGACGCTGACCTGCTGCGCCAGACGGATCGCCTGAAAACAGGGCAGCTCATTCTGGCGGCCTGCCGCATCGGCTGCCTTGCCGCGGGCGCGGCGCCGGAGAGAATCGCGGCGGCGGAAACGTATGCCGAAAACATCGGCCTTGCGTTTCAGATCGTGGACGATCTGCTGGATATTACCGGCACGGCAGAAGAACTCGGCAAGCCCATTGGCAGCGACGCCGAAAAGAACAAATCCACCTATCCCGCTTTGCTCGGGCTGAATGAATCCCGGCGGCTCGTGCGGGCGCTGACCGATGAGGCGATCAACGCCTTAGCCTGTTTTGGGGAAGCCTCCTTTTTGGGCGCGTTTGCCGAAAAGCTGGCCAATCGCACCAATTGACATTTTCCGGAAAGGAACCTTTTTGCCCCTTCTGAATCATCCGGCAAAGGGTTTATGGCGTTATGTATGGGTTACGACCTTTTAAAAAATATCAAACAGCCTGCCGATTTGCAGGGGCTGAATTATGATCAGCTCAACGAATTGGCGGGCGAAGTCAGAGAAAAGCTGATCGAGACCGTTTCCGCTAACGGCGGCCATCTGGCCTCGAACCTCGGCACGGTGGAATTGACCATTGCCATGCACCGCTGCTTTCGCTCACCGAAGGATAAGCTCGTGTTTGACGTCGGGCATCAGGCCTATACGCACAAGCTCCTGACCGGGCGGTTCGATCGTTTTTCGACCCTGCGGCTGGAGGGCGGCCTTTCCGGCTTCCCGTATCCGCCGGAAAGCGAACACGATGTATTCTTTACCGGCCACAGCAGCACGTCGATCTCCGCCGCTTACGGCGTGAGCATCGCCGAAAAAATCAACGGACAGGAGGATTTCACGGTTGCTGTCATCGGCGACGGCGCGTTCACCGGGGGCCTTGCCTATGAAGCGATGAACAACGCCGGGCGCACCAAAAACGCAAAGCTGATCGTGATCCTCAACGACAACAATATGTCGATCTCGCCCAACGTCGGCGCTGTTTCCCGCTACCTGTCCGTGATCCGCAACTCCAGAAGGTACTTTCGCCTCAAGGCCGGCGTGGAACGGGCGATCAACAAGCTCCCCGTTATCGGCAAGGGGCTGTCCAGCTTTGTTTTTCGCGTAAAGACCAGCGTGAAGGATAAACTCTACAACAGCAATATGTTCGAGGATCTCGGCTTTCGCTACATGGGGCCGGTGGACGGTCACAACATCAAGAGCCTGTGCGAGGTGTTTGAAGAAGCCAAGCGCATCGGCAGCCCGGTTCTGATCAACGTTCAGACGGTCAAGGGCAAGGGCTATGAGCTGGCGGAGAAGGATCCGTGTATTTTCCACGGCGTTTCAAAATTCGACCCGGAAACCGGTGAACCACTGAACAAGGGCGCAACGAATTTTTCCGATGAATTCGGACGCTGCCTGTGCGAGCTGGCTTCCAAAGACCGCCGCGTCTGCGCAATCACGGCGGCCATGTCGCTGGGCACGGGCCTGAGTGAATTCTGTGAACGCTTTCCCGAACGGTTTTTTGACGTCGGTATTGCGGAGGAACACGCCGTGGTGTTCGCCTCCGGCCTGTCCAAAGGCGGCATGATCCCGGTTTTTTGTGTGTATTCCACGTTTTTGCAGCGGTGCTATGACCAGCTGATCCACGACGCGGCGCTGCAGAACCAGAAAATGATCCTTGCCATTGACCGGGCCGGTTTTGTCGGGGAGGATGGTGAAACGCATCAGGGCATTTTCGACGTGGCGTTCATGAACACCATTTCCGGCTTTACGATCTATGCGCCGGCGTCTTACGACGAACTGCGCCATGCGGTTTCGCACGCCGTTTATAAAGATAAAAACGTGGTCGCCATTCGTTACCCGCGCGGGGTGGAGCCGCAGCTGCCCGATGATTTTGCGCCCACCTACGACGCGTTCGATACATACGGCTGCCCTGACGCAGACGTGGTGATCGTGACCTACGGTATGATTTTTGCCAACGCCTGCCGCGCGCAGAAAGCGCTGGAGGCGCAGGGCAAAAAGGTGAAGGTGATCAAGCTCAACAGGATCAAGCCCGTTGAACCCGGCGTGATCGAATTGCTCAAAACCAGCCGCAGCATCTTCTTTTTTGAAGAGGGGGTTCGCGACGGCGGCGTCGGCGAAAAGCTGGCGCTGCTCCTGATGGAGACCGGGTACCGGGGCGCTTATCATCTCACGGCGGTGGATCATTGCTTTGTCAGGCAGGCCACGATCCCGTCGCTGCTGCAAAAGCACGGTCTGGACGCCGAGAGCATGATCAAAACGGTGGGGAGTGCATTCGATGGCTGAGAAAAAACGTTTGGACGTTGCCCTGACCGAGGCCGGTCTGACGGAAAGCCGGGAACGGGCGCACGCCCTGATCATGGCGGGTCAGGTCTATCTCAACGGGCAAAAGGCGCTCAAGGCCGGCACGCCGGTCAAGCCGGCGGATAAAATCGAAGTGCGGGGCGAAAAGATGCCCTTTGTCAGCCGCGGCGGCTACAAGCTGCAAAAGGCGCTGGACACCTTCCCGCTGACCCTTGAAAACAAAACCTGCATGGACGTCGGCGCTTCGACCGGCGGGTTTACCGACTGTATGCTCATGCGCGGCGCCAAAAAGGTTTACGCCATCGACGTGGGATACGGTCAGCTTGCGTGGAAACTGCGCAGCGATGCGCGTGTTGTCAATCTGGAGCGCACGAATTTTCGCTATGTGACCGCCGAGCAGGTGCCGGAGCGCATTGATTTTGCCAGCGTGGACGTTTCGTTCATTTCGCTCAAGCTGATTCTGCCGGTGCTGTTTTCGCTCCTTTCCGACGAGGGTGAAGCGGTTTGCCTGGTCAAGCCGCAGTTTGAAGCCGGGCGCGAAAAGGTGGGCAAAAAAGGCGTGGTGCGCGACAAAGCCGTGCACCGGGATGTGATCGAGGCCTGCATCGGCTACGCCGGTGAAAACGGGTTTTCCGTTCAGGGGCTGACCTTTTCACCGGTGAAGGGGCCGGAGGGCAATATCGAATACCTGTTATATCTGACCAAACGCGCGCAGCCCGACGCGGCGGTGAACGCCGCCGAAATCGTGGAGCAGTCGCATGTAACATTAAATGAAGAAAAAGGGGAGGCGGAACCGTGAGAATTGCCGTAAAAGCGAATCTGACCAGAGAGTTTGCCGCCTCCACCGCGCACAGCGTGATCGGCAAGCTGAAAGAATACGGCGCTGAGGTGCTGATCGACGAAGCGACGAAGGATGAATTCCCGGAAGAAAACGCAGGCTGCATGTTGCCGCTGGAAGACTGTGTGGATCGGTGCGATGCGCTCATTGCCATCGGCGGCGACGGCACGATTCTGCACGCGGGCAAAACTGCCGCGCGGCACGGCAAGCCGATCCTTGGCATCAACGCCGGGCGCCTTGCCTTCATGGCCGGGCTGGAGCGCGGCGAATTAGACCGCCTGAAGGATCTGCTCGACGGCAATTACACGCTGGATAAACGAATGCTGCTGGAGGTTCTGCTCTTTGATGAAAAGGGCGGCTGCCTCGACCGGATCGACTGCATGAACGACGTGGTCTTTACCCGCGCGGTCAACCGCAACATCATCGACGTTTCAGTGGAATCCAACGGCAGGTTCGTGAATGAATACCGCGGCGACGGGGTGATCTTTTCCACGCCGACCGGCTCAACTGCCTATGCGCTGGCGGCGGGCGGCCCTGTGATCAACCCCACGATCGAGAGCATTTTGCTTACGCCCATCTGTTCTCATTCCTTCAACCGCCATTCCATTGTGTTCCGGCCGGATGAACGCATGACCGTTTTCGCATCCAAGAGCGATGAAACGGAGCTTTGTCTTTCATGCGACGGGGAGCCGCCCATTCTCATTCGCCCCGGCTGCTGCACCGTCGTGCAGCGCTCCCGGACGACGGCGGAATTCATTCGGATCAAGCAGGATAATTTTATTGAAATATTCAACAGCAAGATGACGCATCCGTGAGGAGGTTATTGATATGAAAAAAGAACGTCTTGAGATCATTCTTTCCACCATCAACAACATGGATATCGCCACGCAGGAGGATTTGCTGGCGGAATTGCGGGCGCATGGGCTGGAAGTGACGCAGGCAACGGTTTCGCGCGACATTAAAGAGCTCGGTCTGGTCAAGATCAGTGACCGCAACGGCAAATACCGTTACAGTCTTCCCAAATCGACCGCTGCGCAGGCTTCGCGCAATCTTCACGCCGTGATCGGTCCCTCTGTTCAGTGGGTGGATCATGCCATGAACACGGTCGTCGTCAAGTGCTACCCCGGCACGGCGCAGGCGGTTTGCGCTGCGTTTGACTCAATGGAGCTCAACGGCATTGTTGGCACTTTGGCCGGTGACGACACCATTTTTGCGGTTTGCCGCACGGAAGCGCTTGCCGCCGAAATGGTGCATACCCTGCGCGACATCATTAAACTGTAATCTCTTTTATGAGGTGGAGATATGCTCCGTAACCTTAAAATAGAAAATATTGCCGTCATCGAGAGCGCGGACATCGCGTTTGAAGACGGACTGAATATCATGACCGGCGAGACCGGCGCAGGTAAATCCATTGTGATCGACGCGATCAGCGCCATCCTCGGGGAGCGCACCTCCAAAGAGCTGGTGCGCACCGGGTGCGGCAAGGCGTCGGTCACGGCGCTGTTTGAAGGGCAGCAGGAGGCGCTGCTGCCGCTGTTTGAAGAGCTGGGTCTGGACGAGCCGGAGGACGGGCAGGTGCTCATTCGCCGCACCATTTCGGCTGACGGCAAAAACGTCTGCCGCGTCAACGGCTGCCCGGTCACGGTCGGGATGCTCCGCGCCATCGGGCGGGAGCTGGTGAATATTCACGGCCAGCACGACAGCCAGAAGCTGCTCAATCCGCAGACCCATATCGACTACCTTGATACCCTTGCCGGGGTCGAAACCGAACTGACAGCTTACCGCGCGGCGTTTGACGGGTGGAAAGCCATTCAAAAAGAGATCCGCTCCCTGCAAACGGACGAGGAAGAAAAGCAGCGCCGGTTAGAACTGCTTGAGTATCAGATCAACGAGATCGAAGCGGCAGGCCTGAGCGAAGGCGAAATGGACGAGCTGAAAAAAAGCCGCGCCTTTTTCCGCAACAGCGAAAAGATCCTCGGTTCCCTCGCTGCGGCGCACGGGCTGCTCACCGGCGGGGAAGACGTGGCGGGCGCTTTGGTCGAGGTTCGCTCCGCCGCCGATGAATTAGACGCTGCCGCCGCCTGTTATGACGAGATCGAGCCGGTTTCGCGGCAGCTGCGAGAGCTGGCTTATCAGTTGGACGACGTGAGCGATGCGGTGCGCGGTCTGCTCGACGGCATGGAATATGACCCGCGCCGCGCCCAGTCGGTCGAAGACAGGCTGGATGAACTCAACAAGCTCAGCCGCAAATACGGCGCGGACGAAGAAGCCATGCTGCAGTTTTGCGAGGAATGCAGGGCGGAACGCGAGAAGATCCTGTTTTCCGATGAGCGGCTGCTTGAATTGACAGAAGCTGAAAAAAAGCAAAGCGCCGCCGTGCGGAACAGGGCGCAGCAATTATCCGCGCTGCGGCGTGAGGCGGGCAAGCTGTTTTCCGAACGCGTTTGCGAGGAGCTGCGTTTTCTGGATATGCCGAACGTGACCTTTTTGGTGGAGCAAACGGCGTGTGAGCTCAACGAAACAGGCGGCGACACGGTGGAATTTTTGCTTTCCGCCAACCTTGGCGAAGCGCCGCGGCCGCTGGCCAAAATCGCTTCGGGCGGTGAACTTTCGCGCATCATGCTCGCCATTAAGAATGTGCTGTCCGATAAAGACGCGGTCGGCACGCTGATCTTTGACGAGATCGACACGGGCGTGAGCGGTCACGCCGCCGTGAAGCTCGGGCGCAAGCTCCACGAGGTCGCCCGGGGGCGGCAGGTCATCTGCGTGACCCATCTGGCGCAGATCGCCGCGCGGGCGGATCATCATTTCGGCATACGCAAAACCACGGCCGACGGCAAGACCTACACTGAGATCTGCCTGCTGGATTGGGAGCAGCGCAAGCGCGAGCTGGCCCGCATTCTGGGCGGCGAAGCCGTGACGCAGGCGCAGCTTGATCTGGCGCAGGAGCTGTTGACAAATCCGTAATTTTCGGTTATGATAGAACGAGTTTTTGGGAGGATGAACCATTATGAATGTTTATGAAGAATTGAAAGCCCGCGGCATCATCGCGCAGGTCACCGACGAAGAAGCCGTCGAAAAGAAACTGACGCAGGAAAAAATCCGGTTTTATATCGGCTTTGACCCGACGGCGGACAGCCTGCACGTCGGCCACTTTGTTCAGATCATGGTCATGGCGCATATGCAGCGCGCCGGTCACACGCCCATTGCGCTGTTTGGCGGCGGCACCGGCATGATCGGCGATCCCTCCGGCAAGACCGATATGAGAAAAATGCTCACACGTGAAACCATCGAGCACAACGTGGAGTGCTTCAAAAAGCAAATGTCCAAGCTCGTTGATTTTTCTGAGGGCAAGGCCATCATGGTCAACAATGCCGACTGGCTGATGAACCTGAATTATATTGACTTTTTGCGCGAGATCGGCGTGCATTTTTCCGTTAACCGGATGCTGGCGTTTGAGTGCTACAAGCAGCGACTGGAGCGCGGCCTGTCGTTTTTTGAGCTGAACTATATGCTCATGCAAAGCTATGATTTCCTCGTGCTCAACCGCAAATACGACTGCCTGATGGAGCTGGGCGGCGACGACCAGTGGAGCAACATCATCGGCGGCGTGGAGCTGTGCCGCAAGTGTGAGAACAAAGAGGTCTACGGCATGACCTTTAAGCTCCTCCAGACCAGCGACGGGCGCAAGATGGGCAAAACCGAAAAGGGCGCCGTGTGGCTTGACCCCGAAAAGACCTCGCCATATGAATTTTATCAG
>CADBPL010000206.1 GCA_902796535.1 Oscillospiraceae bacterium | reverse complement strand
GTGAGGCGAACGGCGGAGGAGGTTTTGTTGACCTTCTGGCCGCCCGCGCCGCTGGCGCGGTAAACGTCCATCTTCACGTCGTCCATGTTCAGATCAATTTCAATGGTGTCGTCAATTTCGGGCATGACCTCAAGCGACGCGAACGAGGTGTGGCGGCGGCCGGAGGCGTCAAAGGGCGACACGCGCACCAGGCGGTGCACGCCGTTTTCGCTTTTCATGTAGCCGTAGGCGTTTTCCCCCTCGATGTGCAGCACGGCGCTTTTGAGCCCCGCCTCATCGCCGTCGAGGAAGTCGGGCATGCTGACCTTGTAGCCGTGCTGCTCGCCCCAGTGCATATACATGCGCACCAGCATCGAGACCCAGTCCTGCGCCTCGGTGCCGCCCGCGCCGGCGTGGAAGGTGAGCAGGGCGTTTTTGTTGTCGTATTCGCCGCTGAGCAGGGTGCTGAGCGTTTGCTTGTCGAGCTCGCGCTTGATCTTATCCACGCTTTCACGGCACTCGGGGAACATGGATTCATCCTCTTCCTCGTTGCTCAGCTCGATCATCATCATCGCGTCGTCATAATCGCTTTTGAGCCGCTCATAGGCTTCGACGCGGCTTTTCAGGCTGCTGGCCTGCTGCTGCACGCGCTGCGCGTTTTTCAGATCGTTCCAGAAATCGGGCGCGGCAGTCTGTTCCTCAAGCACGGCAATTTCTTTTTTCATTTCGTCCAGGCCGAGCGCCTCCGCCAATTCGGTCAGCGGTTTTTCGCACTCTGCCAATTCCAGACGCAATTCTTCAAACTGGAGCATAGATAATCCTTCCTTGTGTTCATTCTTTCAAGTGGTATTCTAACCTATTTTCCGCCATATGGCAAGACAATGCAGGGATTTTTGCAAATCTTTCAAAATAATCTCGCAGAAAAGTTGAAATTGTGTGCAAAAATGTGTAATATAAAGAAAACGACACCGCACACCGGAATATGCGGTGCTGCTTTATCAGACCAGTTTTCCGGAGGAAATGGAAGCATGAGATACGAAGGCGAAGTCTGCCCCTACTGCGGCAACGCGTTTGCCGAAGGGGACGACGTTGTGGTTTGCCCCGAATGCGCCACGCCGCACCACCGCGCCTGCTGGTTCGCTCACGGGCACTGCGCCAGCGAAGAGAAGCACGGGGCTGATTATGTCTGGCACAAAACCGTCGTGCCGCCCGAACCGGAACAGCCGGAACAGGCGCAGCGGCAGCCATACGAGCAGGGGCTTGACATCGTCTGCCCGGATTGCGGCAAGGTCTCGCCCAACGGCACCCTGCGCTGCCCGGATTGCGGGGCGCTGCTTGTGCCGTTCGCCATGGGGGAACCGCCCATTGCGCAGTTCCGCCCGGGGTTCGACCCCGACGAAGAGCTGCATGGCATGAAGAGCGGCGACATTGCGCTTTACTGCCGCACCGGCGGCGCGAGCTACATCAACAAATGCCGCAAGCGCGAGCAGGGGCAAAGGGTCACGTTCAACTGGGCGGCGTTTTTCTTCACCCCGTTCTGGTTTTTCTACCGCAAGCTTTTCCGGCCCGGCGCCATTTTGCTGGGCGTTTACGCGGCGCTGATGCTGGTGACCCTGCCGTTTGCCGCAAACGTCGATGAGATCATGCAGCAGTCGGCGGCGATCTATCAGGAGGCGCTCGGCGAAAAGGAAACGCTCAGCGCGCAGGAGCAGGAGCAGACCGTTCAAAAGGTGCTCGCGCTCTATCAGCAAAACCGCAAAGAGATGGCGGTGTTTCTTGCGCTCAGCCTGACCCGCATCCTCGGGCTCGGCCTGCTTTCGGGCTTTACGGCCGACGGGTTCTATTTGAAAAAAATGAAAAAAGATATTGAGACCGTGCGAAAAAACAACACCGACGAACGCGCCGTGCAAACCATTTTGTTCCGCAAGGGCGGCGTTTCGCTGACGGGCGGGTTCGGCGCCTATTTAGGCTATCAGCTCGTTTTCTGGCTGTTCGATCATTTCACACAGTAGCGTCACCCGCCGATCGGATCGGCGGTTGCAAATCGATCCCTGTCAACACAATACCCTTATCTATATTTGAAAGGAATCAATCTTATGAAAATCAAAAAAGCGATCATCCCCGCGGCCGGTCTGGGCACCCGTGTTCTGCCGGCGTCCAAAGCAGTGCCCAAGGAAATGCTCAACATTGTTGACAAGCCCGCCATCCAGTACATCGTCGAAGAAGCCGTCGCCGCCGGAATCGAGGATATTCTCGTCATCACCAACCGCGGCAAGGGCGTGATCGAGGATCATTTTGACCACGCGTTCGAGCTGGAGACCAAGCTGGCGAACAACCCCTCCAAAAAGGCGATCTACGACGAGGTGAAGGCGGTTGCCAACCTGGCCAACGTCTATTTCATCCGCCAGAAGGTCACCAAGGGGCTCGGCCACGCCGTGCTGTGCGCCAAATCGTTTGTGGGCAACGAGCCGTTCGCCGTGCTTTACGGCGACGACGTGATCGTCACCGAGCCGGGTCAGCCCACCGTGACCGAGCAGCTTTGCAGCGCCTATGAAAAATACGGCTGCGGCACCGTCGGCGTGAAGGAAGTGCCCCGCAAGGACGTTTCCAAATATTGCAGCCTCGGCGTCAGCCCG
>CADBPL010000205.1 GCA_902796535.1 Oscillospiraceae bacterium | reverse complement strand
GGGCGCACTCCAAACATCCTTTCGATTATGAATTCATTGACTGAACGGTTCTGCATTAAATAAAATGCGTACCCCATACTTTTTAACTTTTAACGGCTCTGCGGGTCTTGATTTTTGACCTTTCGTTAAAATGTTTATAATCGAAAAATAAGAGCCGGAATCAGAATCCGACTTTGCATGTTGACAAATTGCAACATATAATACATAATTTATTTGAGATGAAAAATATCTTTTCAATAAGTATCAACGGGCAAAAAACATTCCGGAGGCTTTTATGTTTACTCTCGCCATGAAGCGGATCGTTGTTTTTGCGCCGGCGATCTGAAGCGGTAAGAAGCAAGAAGTTTCACGCATCATTTTCAATCTCATCTTCACCCAAGAAGGAGGAAACGTATCTGATCGACGATAAAGCGGTCTCCAAAGCGACGTTTGACGAGGCTGAAAAAAAGTATGCGTCGCGTTACGGCAGCGCAAAAGAGATCGGTTATGAAGACGGCTTCCCGCTCACCGCGGAAAGCATTGATGAAAATTGCAAATAAATTTTTTGATCCGGGAGGAAAACAACCATGAAATCCATACTCATTCGTCTTGGCTGCGGCGTTCTGGCCGCCGCGCTGCTGGCCGCCGCGGCCGGCTGCGGCAAAAGCGCCGAAAAAGCCGGGGAGACCGCTGCTCCCACCGCCACGGCGGCGCTGACCGAAACCACCGAGGCGCCCTCCGAAACCGTCGTGCCCACCGAACCGACCACGCGCGATCCGAACGCGCCGAGCGAATGGGCGGCCGCTTATCAGAAATACCTGCTGAAAACCATGGAGGAGCTGGATTCCTTGAAGGACCTTTCGTTCGGCTTCTTTTATTTGAACGGGGACGACGTGCCGGAGCTTTGGCTGACCGACGGGCTCGGCGCCCACGGCTACAGCTATGTGATCGCCACCTACCGCGACGGAAAAGCCGTTGAGATCTGCCGCGACGCAAACTTTTTGGATTACTTTGAAAAGCGCGGCATTTTCCAGTTCAGCGGTTCCTACAGCGCGGCGACCGGCGGCGGCACCTACTACCAGATGACGGCCGACGGCTGCAAAGAAATCGTCAACTATGAATACGAATACAAAACCGCCGATCAGGTCGTTTACACCATCAACGGCACCACCGTTTCGGAAGAGGAATTCAACGGCCTGAAGGATCAATACACCACGCGCTACGGCAGCGTGAAGACCGTTGCCGCCGAAGACGGGTTCCCGCTCACCAAAAAAAGCGTGGAACAGAACTGCAAATAAGCTCCCCGACCCCCGGCAGCGCGTCGGGGGCCGCATATTTTCTTGAAAAGGCGCCTTGCCATTTTTTAAAAACAGATCGGAGGCATTCTGATGTTCAAAAGAATTTTCGCATTTTTTCTGGCGCTGGTTTCGGTGTTTTCGCTCGTCACCGGCGTGTCGTTCATTTCGGCGGCCGATCAGCGGTTTATGGAAAGGCTGATCGACCTTGAAACGCAGGGGGCGTTCGCGCCCGTGTTCCGTTTTGCCGTCGCGTCCGACGTGCACATTTCCGTTGCCGACAGCACCAACGCCGACCGGCTGGCCAAGCTGTTTGAATCGGCCTACCGTTACAGCGACGCGCACGAAACCTACCGCAGCCTTGACGCGCTGCTGCTCACGGGCGACAACTGCGACAGCGGCAGCGAGGGCGAATACGCGATCCTCAACCGCGTCATTCAGGCAAACATCCGCCCGGAGACGCAGCTGGTCACGATCATGGGCAACCACGAATTCAGCACCACGGGGCTGGACGGATATGAAAAATTCATGGGCGAACCGCGCGATAAACACGTGGTCATCAAGGGCTTTCATTTCATCGGCTTATCCCCGAGCCCGAAGGACACGTGGCAAATGCCCATGCAGCTGAACTGGCTGAGCGGTGAGCTGAGAAAGGCCGAAAAGGACGATCCGAGCAAGCCCATTTTCACCATGCAGCACGGCCACATCTGGAACACCGTTTACGTCAGCCGCAGCTGGTACACGCAAATGTCGCTGCCGCTGCACCTGGTTTACGCGCAGTATCCGCAGGTGGTCAACTTTTCCGGGCATTCGCACGGCCCGATCAACCATCCGCTGAACATCTGGCAATGCGGCTACACCCAGCTCGGCGCGGGCACGCTGAATTATTTTGAAATGGAACGCGACATCGGCGACAACACCGTGCCCGAGGGCAGCCGCAACGCCGCGCAGTTTTTGATCGTGGAGGTCGACGCGCAAAACCGCGTGCGCATCCTGCCGTATAACCTGCTCACGGACGATTTTTTCCGCACCCCGGCCAACACCGACGAGCCGGACAAGCAGCTCATCTGGCAGCTCGACAACGTGACGAACCCCAAAGAATTCGCCTACACCTCCGCCCGCAAAAAAACCACCGGCCTGCCCTGCTTTGACCGCGGCGCGGCCGTTACCGTGACCGCAAACGGAACCACGGCGCGCGTTTCCTTCCCGCAGGCGCTCGACGATTTTTGCGTTTACGGCTACCGCATTTCGCTTTATGACAACGCCTCGCCCAAAAAGCCCGTTGCCGAAAAAGAGATCTATTCCGAATACTATTTCGAGCCGATGCCCGAAACGCTCAGCTGCACGTTTGAAGGCCTGACGAGCGCCGCCTACACCGTCCGGGTCACGCCGCTGAACGTCTGGGTCGAAGCGGGCGAACCCATCAGCGCCGCATTCAGCGTTGAATAAAACAAATCAAAACAGCCCGTTGTGTTTGCCGCAGAGCTGTGGTATCATGACGGTGCGGAAAAAATTCGGAAGGAGATGGAAAAAATGGATGCGATCGTTTCTTTCTTCGACGGCATTGCCGACGTCATTTCGTCGTTCTTTGTCAGCATTTTGTTTTTCCTGTTCGGATGACCCTCTGCCAACCCCAAGCCACAACGCCGCCCCCGAACGGTTTTGCACCGCGGGAGCGGCGCTTTTCGTGCCCCGGGTGCATCAAAACCGGGCGGCGGAATATAGATATGGTAATGCGCACCAATCGCGGCTTTCGCCCGCTTTGCGCGGCATGTCACCGCCGAAAGGGCTGCTTTTTCGACACAAATTGCGGTTTTGTTACAACTTTGTTGTTGACTTTAATGGCGGGCGTGCTATAATTTTATTGTTTACATAATAGAAAGGGCAGGAAAAAATGAAATCGAAGCGCGCCGTTCTCACCTCTCTTGCGCTTTTGCTGGCAGTGCTCTGTTTTGCAAGCTGCAGCATCGCGATCAACCCGACTGCGCCTTCCGCCGCTGAACCGGCGGGGCAGTTAAACACCAGGCGGCTCTCCGAAGCCTCGGCCCGGCCGACCGAAGAGGATTCTTCCGCCGCCGTCCGGTCCGATGAATCTTCCCGCCCTGTCAAAGAGGAGCATTCCACCAAGCGCCCCAAAACCACCTCCGCGCCGCTGAAGGAATCGCTGAACCCCAACGCCAAGACCTCGTTTTTTGACGACGCCGTTTTTGTGGGCGACAGCGTCACCCTCGGGCTGAAAAACACGGCCACCTCGCAGCGCAACGCCGGCAAAAACTATTTGGGCAAAGCCAAATTTCTGTGCAGCGGCAGCCTGAGCTACAGCAACAGCGCGTGGGAAACGAGCAACCCGCGATCCGTTCACCCGAAGCTCAACGGCAAAAAGGTGCGCGTGGAGGACGGCGTTAAAACGCTGGGCGCCAAAAAGGTTTTCATCATGCTGGGCATGAACGATTTTGCCGCCTATGACACCGATTTTATCATCAAGCGCGCAACCGCGCTGATCAAGGCGATCGTTGAAAAATCGCCCGGCATCAAGGTTTACGTTCAGTCGGTCACGCCCATCACGGCCGACAAGCAGCACGGCAAATTCAACAACAAAAACGTGAACGCGTTCAACAAAACGCTCAAGGCCATGTGCGAAAAAAACGGCTGGACTTATGTTGACGTCAACAGCCAGATGAAAGACGAATACGGCAACCTGCACCCATCCTACTGCGGCGACCGGGACGGCATGGGCATTCACATGTCGGCGAAGGGCTGCAACAAATGGGTCGATTACCTGATCAAAACATTCGCTTCCTGAGGAGGATAACCATGAAAAAGATCCTTTCCGCTCTCACTGCCGCCGCACTGGTGCTGGCAATGGCCGGGCTGTTTGCCGCGTGCGGCAAGCCTGCCGACGTTACGCTCGACCTGCCCGGCATCATGACCGAGCTTGCCGCAAAAACCAAAATGCCCGCGGAATTTATCGACATTCAGACCGACGAGGATCTGATGGATTATTACGGGCTTGACGCCCAACTGATCCGTTCCTATGCCATCCGCCAGAACGCCAGCGGCTATGAGGACGAGATCGTGATGGTCGAAGCCAACGACGAAGCCGCCGCGCTGGCCGTTGCCACCATGCTGGAAAGCCACCGGGACGACAACAAGGTCGCCATGCGCGATTACAGCCCGGATATGTTCGAGCTGCTCAACAAAACGACCGTTGACGTTCACGGGCGTTACGTGAGCATGTTCGTTTCGGCCGACGCGGAAAATATGAAAGCGATTTTCAACGAACACCTTGCCGGTTGAGGATAAACCATGGTCTTTTCCAGCTTTGTTTTTCTGTTTGTCTTTTTCCCCGTCGTTTTCCTTGTCTACTACGCGTTGCCTAAGAAATTTCGCAACGCTTTTCTTTTGCTGAGCGACCTTGTGTTTTACGGCTGGGGCGAGCCGGTGCTGATCGCGCTCATGCTCGGCTCCATCGTGTTCAACTATTTTGTCGGGCTGCTGCTCGAAAAATTTGACGGCAGCGTCAAAAAGCGCAAGGCCGTGCTCCTTGTTTCGCTCGCGGTCGATCTGGGGCTGCTCGCGTTTTTCAAGTATGCCGATTTTGCCGTGCGCAACCTCAACGCGCTCCTGCCGGCGGCCAACCTCGCGCTGCCGCATATTCCGCTGCCCGTGGGCATTTCATTTTACACGTTCCAGATCATGTCCTACACTATCGACGTGTTCCGGCACGAAACCAAAGCGCAGCGCAGCATCGTTGCCTTCGGCACCTACGTTTCGCTGTTCCCGCAGCTCATCGCCGGGCCGATCGTGCGCTACCGCGACGTGGACGATCAATTGCAGTTCCGCCGCGAAAACCTGCCGCAGATCGAGCGGGGCGTTCAACTGTTTTTGCTCGGGCTCGCCAAAAAGGTGCTGCTGGCCAACCCCATGGGCGCATTGTGGGATGAACTGCGCAACACGACCGACGGCGGCGCACTGGCCGCGTGGTGCGGCGTGATCGCGTTCAGCTTGCAGATCTATTTTGATTTTTCCGGCTATTCCGATATGGCGCGCGGCTTAGGCAATCTGTTCGGCTTTTCTTTTTTGAAAAACTTCGATTACCCCTACGTTTCCAAAAGCATCACCGAATTCTGGCGCCGCTGGCATATTTCGCTGGGCACGTGGTTCCGCGAATACGTTTACATTCCGCTGGGCGGCAACCGCCGCGGCAAGGCACGCCAGATCGTCAACATCCTCATCGTGTGGATGCTCACCGGCCTTTGGCACGGCGCAAGCTGGAACTTTGTGCTGTGGGGGCTGTATTTCGGCGTGCTGCTGATCCTCGAAAAGCTGTTCCTGCTGAAAGTCCTGCAAAAGCTCCCGACCGTGTTTTCGCGCGTTTATGCGCTGCTGTTCATTGCGCTGGGCTGGGTGCTGTTCTATTTTGACGACGGCGTCGGCGGTTTTGCCGCGCTCAGGGCGTTTGTGCCGCGGCTGTTCACCGGCGGCCTGCTCAGCGCCGATGCGGCGAGCGTGCTGTTGGCTGCGCTGCCGCTGCTGCTGATTGCCTTTGTGGCTTCCACGCCGCTCATTCGCCGGTGTTATGACAGGCTCAGCGGCAAAAAAATCTTTCCCGCTTTGCAAACGGCGGCGGCCGCCGCCGTGCTGCTGCTGAGCACGGCCAGCCTCGTGAGCGACGCCTACAACCCGTTTTTATATTTCAAGTTCTGAGGGAATGACGATGAAGAAAAAGCTGAAGCTCCCGGCGCTGTTTGCGGCCGTTTTCTTCCTGTTCCTGTTCGGCATGAGCCTGCTGCTGCTGGTGCTGCCGAAGAAAACGTTTTCCGAAACCGAAAAGCGCAACCTCGCCGCGTTCCCGC
>CADBPL010000204.1 GCA_902796535.1 Oscillospiraceae bacterium | reverse complement strand
TTGCGATCCCGTCGGCCGTTCGGCAAAGGCAGGCGGTATACCGGTCGGCCAGGTCGGGGTAAGAACGCAGATATTGCCGCTTGATTGTTTCCAGCGCGTCTTCGGCCTTCGTCGGGTCAAGGAACGCCAGGCAGCAGCCCTTGAACCCTGCGCCCGAAAAGCGGCCGCCGATCACGCCGTCGGTCTGCGTCATGAGTTCATACAGGCGGATCAGCTCGGGCGAACCGGTCTGCCACTGTTCGATGCTGCTGCGCCCGCTCTCAAACACGAGCGCGCCAAATCGCTCGATATCGCCGTCGCGCCACGCCTGAACGCCCTGCCTGACGCGGCTGCATTCGCCGTACCAGTGTTCGGCGCGTTTGCGCCATGGGTCGGGCAAACGGCTTTTGTAAGCCTCAAAAATCTCCACAGGCACGTCGCGCAGCACGGTTTGGTCGAATTTGCCGTAATCCAGCCCGGCAAACGCCTTGAGCGCGTAGGCTGCGCTTTTGGCCTCATCCACCCGCATATTATAGCGGCTGCCGACCAGACTTCGTTCCACGCCGCTGAACAGCACCGCGATTCGGTACGGCTTCATGGCGGCGGGCTGCGCGATGGTTTCTTTTGTTTCGTCGAGCATATCCATAAACAGCAAACGGTCTTTTTTGCCGTAGACCTCACAGGCCTGATCGAGTTTGCCGCAGGCAACGCCGACATAATTCCGTTCCGCCGCCTGCGCCAGATCGATTTTTTCTTCATCGGTCAGCTCCACGTGATTCACCCGGCAAAGGCAGCTTAAAAAGCCCAGCGTGACCGCCGCCGAGGAGGACAGCCCGCCAATGGGCAATTCACCCGCCACAGCGATCTTCATGCCGCATGCAAGAGAAAAACGCTTTTGCAGTTCCCGCGTGACGCCGCGCAGATAATCCGCCCAATCGCCCTGTTTAACGGCAGGCGTCCGGCACAGCGACCACCGCGCCGCACCGGGGTATTGGGCGCTGACTGCTTCAATGCAGCCGTTTTCCTGCGCGCAAAACGCAAAGCGGATGCCCTTGTCAATGGCAAAGCCCGTGATCAGACCAAGGTTGTGGTCGGTGTGCGCCCCCAACGGGCAAAGACGGTAAGGCGCAAAAAACGCGCCCTGCGGCTCAAGCCCGAAGCGGTCAGAAAAAAGCGAAGAAACATCCATGCGGCACACCCTTTTCGGCAAAACAAATACGAAGGCAACACCGCACATCTTGCGGTATACGCCTTAACTATACCACAGGACGTATCGTTTTTCAACCGTATTCATCCATTTTGCGGTCAGATCGCACCAAATCTCTTCCAAAAGCCACGGAGAAACAGGCAGATCAAATAACGCTTGAAAAAGTTGTGTCCGCATATTATAATTATTTTACAGTTTTATCGGCAAATCTGCGACAAAGGAGAACGAAACCATGGCAAAATGGGACGCAATCGTCATCGGCGCCGGCAACGGCGGCCTGTCTGCGGCGCTGACACTGCAGAAAAAGGGCAAAAAGACGCTGCTGCTCGAAAAGCACAACGTGCCCGGCGGCTTCGCCACGAGCTTTCGCCGCGGCCGCTTTGAGTTTGAAGCCTCGCTGCACGAGCTCTGCTCTTATTCCAACCTGCCCGGCACCGGCAACGTCAGAAAAATTTTTGAAGAATTGGGTGTTCACGACAAGATCGACTGGTGCCGTATCCCCGACGCCTACCGCATGATCACCCTCAAGGACACCGAAAAGATCGACGCCGTCATGCCGTTCGGCGTCAGCTCTTATATCGAAAAAATGGAACAGTATGTGCCCGGTTCCCGCGAGAGCATGGTCAGGCTGTTTGAGCTTGGCGAAAACGTGCGCGACACGGGCGAATTTCTCGGCAGCATCAAGGCTTTTAACGGCGGGCTGGTCAAGGAGATCCTCAGTGAACACATGGATTTTGTGCGCGTCGCGCCGTATTCCAGCAACGAAATCCTCAAAACCGTCGGCGTGCCGAAAAAAGCCCGTGATATTTTCAACGCCTACTGGTGCTACCTCGGCGTAGACACCGACACGGTCAGCTTCATTCACTACATGGGCATGGTGGAGCGCTACCTGTCCATGGGCGCTGTGTGCGCTAAGGGCCGCAGCCACGAGATGAGCTGCGCCTTCCTCGACCGTTTTGAGGAGCTGGGCGGCACGGCCTGGTTCAACTCCTTCGTCAACAAGCTGGTCACGCAAAACGGCCGCGTTGTCGGCGTCAGGGTCGCCGGGCGCGACGAGGCGGAATACGCCGACATCGTCATTTGCAATTCCGCGCCGAACAACGCCATTGCCAAAATGCTCGATCCGGCCGACGTGCCGGAAAAAGCGCGGGTCAGAACCAATGCCAGACGGTTTGCCGGCCGCGGTTTTACCATGTTCCTGGGGCTTGACAAATCGCCGGATGAGCTCGGCATCAAGGAACACTGCTTCATGATCTTTGACACGGCCGACACCGCCAAGCAGGTCAAAACCATGCGTTCGATCGAAACCAACAACGCGCAGGCCACGGTCTGCCTCAACCGCGCCGTGCCGGGCTGCTCGCCCGAGGGCACGACCATTCTCTACTTCACCACGCTTTACACCGAGGATTGCTGGAGCAGGGTCAGGGAAGAGGATTACGTCAAAACCAAGGAATATGTTGCCAACAAGATGATCGACAACTTCGAGCTTGCGACGGGGCTGAAAATCCGGGATGCGATCGAAGAGATCGAGATCGCGACGCCGGCGACCTACGCGCGCTACACCGACGCGCCGCAGGGCACGATCTACGGCTATAACCTCGACAAGTGGGACGGCCTTGTGCCGCGCATTCTGATGAACGGTTCGGACGACCTGATCCCCGGGCTTTATTTTGCAAGCGGTTACGGCACGCAGGCGCTCGGCTACGGTTCGGCGTATACCTGCGGCTATCAGGTGGCCAACCGCGCCATCAAAAAACAGGCTGAGGAGGCGATCAAATGAGCCGGAAAAAATTCATTGTTCGATCCAATTTCACCGATATTGCCAATTTTGCAAAAATGATCCCGACGCGCAGCAAGATGCTCGACAGTGGCTCGCCTGCGCCGGTGCCCGCCACTTACCCCATCAACGAACTGGCTAAACTGATCCATCCGGGCAGAATGAAGCTGAAAATCGACCGGATCGTCGAGCATTCCGACAACGTCAAGAGCTTTATTCTCGTCAGCGCCGAGGGCAAAAAGCTCGCGCCGTTCCGTGCCGGTCAATATCTGACCGTGCAGCTCAAAATCGGCAGCAGCGTGCTCACGCGCCCCTATTCCATCGCTTCCACCCCGCAGAATGCGCGCGACGGGTTTTACAACATCACCGTCAAGCGCGTGCCGGACGGGTTCGCCTCCGGCTGGATGCTCGACAACCTGAAGCCGGGCGATGAGCTCACCGCCTTTTCGCCCGAAGGCACGTTCGTTTATGAGCCGATCCGCGATGCAAAAACCGTCGTCGGCATTGCGGGCGGCAGCGGGATCACGCCGTTTTTGTCGCTGGCGGGCAGTATTGCCGACGGCAGCTGCAAGGCTGAGCTGGTGCTGCTCTACGGCGCGCGGAATGCGGATGAGATCATTTTCCGCGAAGAGCTCGATAAGCTCAATCAAAACGACAAAATCAAAGTGGTCTACGTGCTCTCCGACTCCAACGAAGAGGGCTACGAAAAAGGCTTTATCGACGCGAAGCTCATCCAAAAATACGCGCCGGAGCATTACAGCATTTTCCTGTGCGGCCCAAAGGCGATGTATGAATTTGCCGAAAAAGAAATTGAGAAATTAGGCATTCGCAAAAAGAACGTGCGGTTTGAGCTGTTCGCCAGCGCGTCAAAGCCCGAGGCCATTCCCGGGTTCCCGATGGACAAGGCCGGCCTGACCTTCCGGCTCACGGTGCGGCAGTTCGGCAAAGAAACGCAGATTGAGTGTCTGTCCCATGAGAGCGTCCTCGTGGCGCTCGAACGCGCCGGCATCGAAGCGCCCGCGCGCTGCCGCAGCGGCGAATGCGGCTTCTGCCGCTCCAAGCTGGTCAGCGGCGAGGTGTTCATCCCCTCGAACACCGACGGACGGCGCATCGCCGACGTGAAATTCGGCTATATCCACCCCTGCTCCTCTTACCCCATGAGCGACCTCACGATCAAGATCGACTGAATCATTGATACGAAATAAGCACAGGCAAACTCCAAAGCCGGAGAAGCCTGTGCTTGATTTTGAATTGAATCGCTGAAGTTGCATTTGAATGAACTGCGCCATCCTTATGCCTGAATGACGCAGTCTTGCCCCCAAAACAAAAAGAACCGTTCTGCAGGCGGCGCGCGGAACGACCGCTGCATTCCTCTTGCCAAGCGGACGAAGAGCTGATATAATCGAACGTGAAAAACTCGATTGGGAGGTGACTGTGATGGCGCGACATATTCTGAGCGTGATACTGGCATTTCTGACCGCCGCATTCGGCAATATCCGCGCTTTTTTTATCGACATGGTCAACGATTATACTTTTGCGGTCGACACCGCCGTTTTGGGCGACCGGCTGCCGAATGTGAAAAACAACATCAACCGTTTCGGCGGGCGATTCAACGAAAACCCGATCATCAACGACGAATACAACCCCTATGCGTTCGTTGATTATATTCAGCTCATGGAGTGCTCGGGCGGCAACGCAGAACGCGACCTGTTCCGAAACCCCAATGATTTTTCTGTGACGGACGATTACGATTTTGATCCGCTGATCCGCTCCTGCCGCGGTATTCTCAAAACCGGTGCCAAGCCGCTGCTTAAGATGGGCAACGTGCCCGCCAAGCTTTCCCAAAAGGCCATTGCCGCCGCCGGGGTCGATCTTGGTTCATTCGACGTGAATATTTATCCGCCGGATGACTACGGCGCCTACTATGAGTATATCAAAGCTGTCGCGCAGGCGCTGGTCGACGAATTCGGGCTTAGTGAAGTGCGTTCGTGGCGCTTCGGCGTGATGACGGAATATGAAAACGCCGACTGGTTCACCGTGCCCGGCGGCGACGCGGCGCAGACCGCGCAGGCTTATTGCAAGCTGTATGACTACACCGTGCAGGCGCTCATCGACGTGCTGGGCGAAAACGTGTTTGTCGGCGCGCACTCAATGACCTGCACCGAAGGGCTGTTCGATGAGCGCATTTTCATTCGCCACTGCGCCACGGGCACAAACTACGCCACCGGTCAGACCGGCAGCCGGCTTTGCTATCTGGCGGCGTCCTATTACGAAACCCGCCCGGGCGATAAGGGCGAGACGAAATCCATCCCCGAAATCATGGCGCTGCTGCGCGGCACAGCGGAATCCGTCGGCCTGAACGACCTGATCTACGGCGTGGATGAGGGCAGGATCCTTTGCGGCGTCCGTGCCGGAAAGGATGAGGACGCGCTGTATTCCCGCACGGTTGGCTTCACCTATCAGGCGGCATTCGACGCGCGGCTGATCAAGCAGATGTTCGACAGCGGCATGGATTATTTTTCCAGCTGGGAATATTGTTCCCTGCCCGACAATCACGGCAACCCGCTTATCAGCTACTATGTTGCCAGGCACGCGGCGGATTTTGAAGGCGCACGCCTGGCCGACGTAAAAACGGCAGAGAAGGGACACATTCCGAAAGCGGACGTCAACGCATCAGCCGCCTTTGACGAAAGCACCGGTACGCTGCGGATCATGGCGTATAATTACAAGAACAATTTGACTTACCATGCCCACGCGCAAACGACGTTTGCGGTGAACGCACCACAGCTTGCAGACGGCGAGGCCAGAGTTACAGCCTATGTGATCGACGACGACTGCAACTGGTTCGACGAATGGGACGCGCAGCGTAAAGCGCTCGGGTTCACGGACGACAAATTCGGCTGGTCGCCGGACGACGGCTGCCCGCTGTTCGCCGATGACGACGCCCGCCGCAGCTATGAAGCGCTGACAGAACAGTTCGCGGCGTATTGCCGCCTGACGCCGCAGGAATACACCGTGCCGGTCAGGGGTGGCCGCTTTACGCTCACCGCAGACCTTGCGCCCCACGCCGTGGTGTTTTTTGAAGTGAATGCGGAATGACAGGTTCGGCATCCGAAACTGCCGAAGCACAAAAAAAGCAGACGACGCCAAGGCATCGTCTGCTTTTTGGTGATCCATCGGAGATTCGAACTCCGGACACCTTGATTAAAAGTCAA
>CADBPL010000203.1 GCA_902796535.1 Oscillospiraceae bacterium | reverse complement strand
ACGCAGGCAATACTTGGTGTATTAACGAGTATTTTTGTGATATATGGCGGAAAATACTCCGTCAAGATGTGCGCCTGCGATTTAATCGGTGGTTACCAAAAGAAAGTGAACAAGGGCTGACAAAAACGTGAGCCTGAATACAATGTTTGGAGGGATTGCTCATGAACACTTTGACCAACAAATCACTGCCCAGAGCAGCGTCGCCCGAAGAGGTCGGCGTTTCATCCGCCGCTATCAACGAGTATCTGCGCGACGTTGAAGAAAGCAACATCGAGCTGCACTCCATGATGGTGCTTCGCCACGGCAAGGTCGCCTATGAAACCTGGCGCGAGCCCTACACCCCGGAGCTGCCGCACACCATGTATTCCGTGAGCAAGAGCGTGATCTCAACCGCCGCCGCTTTCGCCATTGAGGAAGGCCTGATGACGCTTGATACCAAGCTGCTGGACGTTTTTCCGGAATATCGCACCGACAAGCGCACGGAAGACGATGAGCGGATCACGCTGCGCGCGCTGCTGACCATGACCGCCGGCAAAGACGTCAGTCTGTTTGCCGACAAAACCTCCAAAACCTGGGTCAAGGACTTTTTAGACAGCCGCTGGGGCTTCAAACCCGGCCAGGGCTGGAAGTACATCAACGAAAACTCCTATTGCGTCGCCGCCATGATCAACCGCCTGACCGGCATGACGGTGACCGAATACCTGACCCCCCGCCTGTATGAGCCGCTGGGCATTCAGGTGCCCGCCTGGGAGCGTGATACGCACGGCGTTGAAACCGGCGGCTGGGGCATCTTTTTGAAGACCGAAGATCTGGCCAAGATCGCGCAGTGTTACCTGGACCACGGCAAATACATGGGGCAGCAGGTCATCCCCGCCGAGTGGACGGTGGAAGCGACGAAGAATCAGGCCGACAATTCCAGCGACGTCGGCCCCGACAACACCGTGGGCTACGGCTATTACTTCTGGCGCTGCGGCGGCTGTCCGGACGCTTACCGGTTTGACGGTATGTTCTCGCAGTTCGCCTTTGTGTTTGAAAAGCTGGACGCCGTGCTGGTTCTGACCAGCAACGAGGTCGATGAACAAAAATCACGCGACGCCGTCTGGCGCCACTTCCCCGGCGTATTCTTTGACGGCGACGAGCCGGAAAGAGCCGAGATCGACGCGCTCCGCCCGCTCATCGGCATCACGCCCGGCCCGCGCAACACCGCATTGGAAAAGAAACTGGAAGGGCACACCATCAAGATCAACCCGGATCTGATGCTCAAGATCGCCGGTTACCCGATGAGCGTGCTGAGCTTTGCCGCCGTGTATATGTCCGCCGAAAAAGCGGGCCCCATCGACAACGTCAAATTCAGCTTTTATGAAGATGAATGCACGATGTACTGGACGGAAGGGAAAGAATCCAACATCATCCACATCGGCATGGACGGCGTGGAACGGCAAAGCCACATCCGGCTGGGCAAGCTGGATTATACGGCGGCCTCCACCGCGGCGTGGACGGGCAAGGACACGCTGGAATTGTGGATCCGCCCGCTGGAAGCGGTCGGTCAGCGCCGCCTGACGTTCACCTTCCGCAAGGACAAGGTGTTCATCAAGCCCTCCACCATGCCGTCGATGCGCAGCCTTGCCGTCAGCGTGGCCGAAGGTCTGGCCGGTCTGTTCCCCAACCCCACGATCTACGCCTGCTTCAAGGCGTTTATGCGAAACATACACGTGTTCCTTGAACCCATTCACTTCGGAAAAATCATATAACCGGAGGGGGATTCTCCATGTCGCCCAAAACAGCCATGATCCTTACGGCCGTTGTGCTTGTTACGGCTGTTGAAATCCTTCTTCTGCGGCACTATCTCAGGGTGTTTTACCCCAGCGCAAGCTTCACTTCCCTCAAATATAAAATGTGCGCCGCCACCTGCTACCTGATCCTGCCGCTGCTCGGCGTGCTCTACTGCGGCCATTTCAGCCGCTATTCCGTATCGATCCTGATCGCCCTGGCTCTGTCATGGGTGGGCGATTTCTTTCTGCACCTGCCCGGCAGCAACCGAAAAGGCTATTACGGCGTCGGCTCCGTGTCGTTCTTTGTGGGGCATGTCTTTTTCATCAGCGCCTACGCTTCCGCGCAGGCCGGGCTGCTGCAGCTTTACGTCAACTTTTATTATTGGCAGCTCATTGTGCCCCTGATCGCCGCCGTCGGCTTTTTGGTGCTGTTCCGCCTGCTCGGCATCAGAACGGGCAAGCTGACCGTTCCCGTCTTTTTCTATGCCCTGCTGGTCAACGCCATGGCTGTATCGGCCTTCGCGCTGGCCATCACGATCCTGCAAAAAAGCCCGCAAATGGGGCTTGCGCCGGTGCTGATGCTTTCGCTGGGCGGGCTGTGCTTTTTGCAGTCCGACGTATCGCTGGGGCTGAGTTTTTTCAACACGCGCTACAAAACGCTGCGCGTGCGCGTGTTCACTGTTGTGACCTATTTCACCGCGCAGACGCTTCTGGCGGGCACGATCTTTTTTCTCGGCTGACGGGGGAACGGTTTCCCGGCAGGAACGCATCGATCAATCATTTCCCACCGTCGGCAGCAATGTCGGCGGTGGATTATTAGAGAGGAACTTCCATGGATAAAAAACTGAG
Source organism: Oscillospiraceae bacterium (assembly GCA_902796535.1). Lineage (GTDB taxonomy): Bacteria > Bacillota > Clostridia > Oscillospirales > Acutalibacteraceae > UBA8612. The sequence goes on along the minus strand of CADBPL010000203.1, from coordinate 3,429 downwards.
AGTGGCCAACATCGGCCTGAAATTCGGTATGTCACACATCGAAGGCGCTCTGGCTTACGACGGTGCTGAGATTGCGGCCATCTGCGACTGCAATGAAGAAAACCTGCGCTTTGCCGGGGAACGCTACGGTATCCCCGAGGAAAAGCGCTTCACCGATTACCGCGCTATCGTCAACGACCCCGCCATTGATCTTGTCACCGTTGCCGTGCCCGACCAGCTCCACCGGCAGATCTCCTGCGAGCTGCTGCAGGCGGGCAAGCACGTTTTGTGCGAAAAGCCGCTGGCGCTCACGCGGGAGGACACCGACGCCATTATCAAAGCGGCCGACGAATCCAAAGCCAAATTCATGGTCGGGCAGATCTGCCGGTTCACGCCCGCGTTTGAAAAAGCCAAGGCGCTCATCGACGAAGGCACGATCGGCGAAGTGTATTTCATTGAATCGGAATACGCCCACGATTATATGTACCTGCTGGAAGACTGGCGCAGCGACCCTTTGCGCCATGGGGTGATCGGCGGCGGCTGCCACGCGGTCGACCTGATCCGCTGGCTCGTCGGCGACCCTGTGGAGGTGTTTGCCTACGGCACGCATCGGCTTCTGCCGCAGGTCAGCTATGACGACGCGACCATCGCCATTATGAAGTTTGACGAAAACACAGCCGGCAAGGTGTTCGTTTCCACCGGCTGCAAGCGCGATTACACCATGCGCACCCTTGTTTACGGCACGAAGGGCACCATCATCTGCGACAATACCTCGCCGGAGATGACGCTCTACACCGTGGGCGAAAACGGCATGGCGACCGAGCCGCAGAAAATCGCGGTCGAAGTCAATAACCACAACGCCGGCAAGGAATTTGAAGTGTTCGCCACGGCGATCCTCAACGACGAACCCGTGCTGACCGACGCGCGCGAAGGCGCCAAAACCGTTGAGGTCTGCCGCGCAATTGTCGAAGCCTCCGTCACGGGCAGGATAATCAAACCCAATTACGATATGGAATACTGAGGGCGCGCGAATGAACATTACCTTCCAAGATACACACGAATTCAGCAAGAAAGAGCTGGAGCGGCTCTTTCTGTCGGTGGAATGGTCGTCGGGGCATTTCCCCGACAAATTAGCCGTTGCCATGCGGGGCTTCCAAACGGTTTTTTCCGCGTGGGACGGCGACAAACTGATTGGCATGGTCTGCGCCATGGACGACGGCGTTATGAACGCCTACGTTCACTATCTGCTGGTCGACCCCGCCTATCATGGCCATCACGTCGGCAGAACGCTTGTTGACATGGTCAAGAATAAGTATCGGGACTATCTGCGCGTCGCGGTGATCGCCTATGACGACGAGCTGACGTTTTACCAAAACTGCGGGTTCGTCAAAAGCCGCGACGCTTCGCCCATGTTCATTACCTCCCTGTGGACTTGAAAAATCTGCCAAAAGAGGGATTGTGTATGTATTATTTGATTCGGGAAACGCTCGTGCCCTGCGCGGCAAAGGATATTCTGTCCGACGCGCCGTATGTTGCGGTGCTGACGACCGAGCAATGGAAAAGCGACAAAGAAAGCTTCTTCATGGGCATCGACATGGATATTGAGCTGCCCGCGCCGGAGCAGACCCGCGCCGTGGTGAACTATGATTCGCTCACCGGCAGCATCGCCATCCCGAAAATGGGCTACACTGAGCACGTTTCCGGCTCCTTCGCCTTTGCGCTGGATGAAAAGGGCGTTGTGTTTATTGACGACAGCAGCCTGGCCGGACAGCTTGTTCAACAGGTCGCCGTCAGCAAGCGCTGGCGTATGCCCGGGCTGGAGCGGTTCCTCTATGACTTTTTGGAGCAGATCATTGCGCCCGATCTGGCGCGGCTTGAGCTGCTGGAGCAATCGCTGGACAAGATGGAGGAGGAGATCCTCTCCGGCGACGCGGAGGCCGCCCTGTCAAAGCTCAACGAGGTGCGCGGCGATCTGCTCGATCTGAGCCTGCATTACGGGCAGCTGATGGATTTCGGGCAGGAGCTGGAAGAAAATGAAAACGGCTTCTTCGGCGAAGAAAACCTGCGCTATTTCCGCCTGTTCTCGGCCAGAGCGGTGCGGCTGCGTGAAATGACCGGCAGCCTGCGCGATTACACCGTGCAGCTGCGCGACCTGATCCAGACCCGCGTCGACGTGAAGCAAAACCGCATCATGACGCTGCTCACGGTCGTCACCACCATTTTCACGCCCCTGACGCTGCTCACCGGCTGGTACGGCATGAACTTCAAATATATGCCCGAGCTGAATTTCCGCTGGAGCTACCCCATCGTCATTCTCTTCAGCCTCATCCTCGCCGTAGGAAGCCTGCTTTATTTCAAAAAGAAAAAGTGGATGTGACGGCCGTCCGGGTTTACAAAACCGGCCCTCATTGTCATCCCATTAAATGAAGGAGAAAATCATCATGGATCTGATCCCAAGCTTTTCCGTTGACCACACCAAAATCATCCCCGGCATTTATGAAAGCCGGGTGGACGCGCAGGGGGACGCGCTTGTGACGACCTTTGACGTCCGGGTGAAGCAGCCGAACGCGGAACCGGCCATTGCGCCCGCCGCCATGCACACCATGGAGCACGTCGTCGCCACCTATCTGCGCAATCACGACGAATGGAAAGAAAAACTGGTCTACTGGGGGCCGATGGGCTGCCTGACCGGGTTTTATATCATTGTCAAAGGCCGCCCCGCCGCATCGGAAATGTACCCGATCCTGCTGGACGCGTTCCGGTATATGCGCGACTACGAGGGCGATGTGCCCGGCGCAACGCCGGAAAACTGCGGCAATTACCTCATGCACGACCTGCCCATGGCCAAATGGGAAGCCGCACGTTATGTGGAATATCTGGAAACCGCCGACAAAAACGCCATCTTCACCTACCCGAAAACGCAGCGGCCGCAATTGGAAGGCGACCGGACGTTTTTTGACAGCTGAGGAAACGCCATGTGGTCCATGTTTTACCCGATCCTCATCATTGTCGTTTCCAATATTCTCTATAACATCTGCACCAAGTCGACGCCAAGCGAGGTCAATGCCTTCGCGGCGCTGTCCGTCACCTACCTCATCGCGGCGGTGGTATGCTTTGTAACCTTTTTCATCACGGCAAAGGGGCGGAATATCTTCACCGAATTCGGCAAAACGAACTGGACGACCTTTGTTTTAGGCGTGGTGATCGTGGGGCTTGAGCTTGGCTATATTCTCGCCTTCCGCAACGGCTGGGCGATGAACACCGCCTCGGTCACGGCAAACATCACGCTGGCCGTCGCGCTCATTGTGGTCGCCGCCGTGTTTTATAAAGAGACCATCACCCCGAAGCAGATCGCGAGCATGGTGCTCTGCGGCGGCGGGCTGGTGCTGATCAACCTGTAATAAAAAAGGCTATCTGTTGGATCGAACAGAGAGCACTTTTTATTATTGT
>CADBPL010000202.1 GCA_902796535.1 Oscillospiraceae bacterium | reverse complement strand
TTTAGAATAAGGAAAAGGAAGTAATTTGACATGATCGCTCTGCTCAATGTCGCGATCGCCCTGCTGGCGGGGCTGATGATGACGCGGCTTTTCAACAAATGGCACCTGCCCGACGTGACGGCGTTCCTCGTTTCCGGCGTGCTCATCGGGCCGTTCTGCCTCGGTCGCCTCAACGTGCCCGGGCTCGGGTTCCCGACCTATGACGACGTTGCGGCGCTGGGCGTGCTTTCCAACGTGGCCATGGGCTTTATCGCGTTCGCCATCGGCAACGAGTTCCGGCTGGATTCGCTCAAAAAAACAGGCCGCGCGGCGCTGATCATCGGCGTTGTGCAGTCGGTTGTCGCCAGCGTGCTGGTCGACCTTGCGCTGCTGCTGTTCCACCTTGCGCGCCCCGACCTGCTCTCCGCCCCCGCCGCCATCACCCTGGGCGCCATCGCCGCTGCCACAGCGCCCGCCGCCACGCTCATGGTCGTGCGTCAATATAAAGCCCACGGCGAACTGACCGGCCTGCTGCTGCCCATTGTCGCCCTTGACGACGCGGTGGGGCTAATCGTCTTTGCCGTTTCGTTCGGCGTTGCCCGCGCGCTCAAATCCGGCGAGGTGAGCCTGCTTTCCATTCTTGTTGAGCCGGTCGTTGAGATCATCTGTTCGCTCCTGCTCGGCGCGGCCGCGGGATTCCTGCTGACAAAGCTGGAAACGATGTTCCATTCCAACACCAACCGCACCTCCATGACCATCGCGTTCGTGCTGCTGACCGTTGCGCTTTCTTCTATTAAATTCAGCATCGGCGGCTTGCAGGTCGGCTTTTCGCCCCTGCTTGTCTGCATGATGCTCGGTTCGCTGTTCTGCAACATCTCGCCCCTGTCCGACGACCTGATGAACCGCGCTGACCGTTGGTCGCGCCCGCTGCTGGCCGTGTTTTTTGTGATCAGCGGCGCGGAATTGCAGCTTGAAGTGTTCGGAGAACCCATGCTTGTGCTCATTGGCGCGGTCTACATACTTGCCCGTTCGCTGGGCAAGTATTTCGGCGCCTACGGTTCCGCCAGACTGACCGGATGCAGCAAAAACGTCGTGAAGCACCTGGGCATTACCTTGCTGCCGCAGGCCGGCGTTGCGCTGGGCATGTGCGTCACGGCACAGGCGCTCGGCAGCGAGGACGGCGTGCTCGTGCGCAATATCATCCTGTTTTCTGTTTTGATTTATGAGCTTGTCGGCCCGCTGATGACCAAAGAAGCGCTCAAGGCCGCCGGTGAGATCACCGCAGATTCCGTCGACCGACGCAATACAGCAGAAAAAGATGATTCAAAAGGAAATGCTACCTGAAAAAAACCAGCAAAACAGAAGAGCACAGGCGGTTGATCAGAACCACCTGTGCTCTTGTATATTACTTTTTATAATTAATGTTTAACCCTGATATTGATCCAAGGGAACAGCCAATTCAGTGAAACAGCATAAAACGCCTTGTTGACGACGTTGCCGATAAACACCAAGAGCGGCAGGAATACTCTTGCCATGATCGAGGAATTCTTCACCTCCACTGTTTCGACCGCATCACAATCGAAGCAATGACGCGTTTTCGTACTATTTTTAAAGAGCTTTACGTCTTTGTTCAAGTTCCAATTACTCCAATTATGCGTTTCCGTTTCCACTTCGCTGCAACGGCTGCACTCTTTGGAATGCGTCTCGCTGTTTCCATCATCCACCCAAGCGGCAAAATCATGACCAAGCGCTTCCGTATAGTTACTCGTATAAGTATAGCCGCAAACGTCGCACAAACAGGTTGTGTAGCCACCATGAGTGCAATCAGGTTCTTGAATCGTTTTCGTATACGTACAGTTTTTCGTCTCAGTATTACCGCAGAGTGAACACGTTCTCGAATGCGTACCGTTCCCGTTTTTGCTCCAATCGCTGTAAACATGGCCCAGTGCGGAGATTTCTCTTTTGTCGATTGTAGCGCCGCAGCTGGTACATTTGCAAATCTCTTCACCGGCAGCAGTGCAAGTGGCTTGATGTGATACGATCCATATTCCTTCGTCATGGCCGAGTGGTTCAACATTTTCTGTTTTGATTACGGTGTTGCAGCGCGTACAGGAAAGGGATTTTTCCCCGGCTTTTGTGCAGGTCGCGGAAACGGTCGTCTGCCAAACGCCTTCGTCATGGCCGAGCGCCTCGATTGTTTGTTCTTTGTAGGCTTTACCGCAGCGGATACAATTGCAGACCTCTTTCCCTGCTTTTTGGCAGGTTGCTTCCACGGACGTATACCATAAACCGTCGCTGTGGCCGGTTTTGGGAACCGCTTCATAAGCAATCGCAAGTCCACATCCGCTGCAATACCCGGTTTTTTCTCCGTCTGCTAAGCAAGTCGGCTGAATAGTCGTTCTCCATACCGGTTCGCTGTGGATATGAGTGCCTTGATCAGATCCTTTTTTCTGCCAGATCGGATAAAGTGTAATATCGCTGTCAACGTAAATATAATCGCCGGCAGTGTATTGAGCTGATCTCGCATTTTTATTCAATGACCAACCCAGGAACACATAAGCATCATCGTCAGAACCGGGATAATACGCTGACATAGGTGGTTCGACATCCGGGATTTTCACCCGGTCAGACACCGTGCACGACATCAAATCAATCGGTGTATAGACGCTTTCTCTGTACGGTTGGAACGTAACAGTATAACCCTCTACAATATGAAGAGTATAGGTCAACGAATCAACGCTGCCGTATGCATTTTCCGCGTGAAAATAAATACGGTAATCTACAGGATACGGCGGTATAAAAGAAAACGTTCTATTCTCCTCAATAGGAAGATCCGCTCCATTAATAATAAGTAACTCAACTTTCCCACAGCAAAAGAGTCAGAAAAGTCTTAAGCAAAGAGGGATTTGGCGAATAAAGATAGACATCATATTGTTGAT
>CADBPL010000201.1 GCA_902796535.1 Oscillospiraceae bacterium | reverse complement strand
CTTTGCCGCAGGCAAAAGCGCCGACCGAGCCGGCAGGCGAGACAGGTGGCTGAGCAAAGCGAAGCCGGAGGGGTCGCGAAAGACACGGTCAGAAGTGAATGACACTTTTTGGTGTATGAGCTTACCCATACCTCAATATTATTCACGATTCATTAAGGGCCGTTCCCAAAGCGAGAAGCCGAGGCGACTGTTTTTTGTCGTCTCGGCCTCTTGCTTTTTCGGGGCTATTTCACTGCAGCCCCATCTTATTCAAACTTTGATTATTGGAGCGTAATGAACACGCCTTCGCCGGGCGCCAACGTCAGCTCCACATACCGCTTGCCGGTATAGACCTGCATGGTTCCCGCCTGGAACACGTGGGCGATCCTGCCTTGCGGCACTAAGAACGTGGCGGCGGCGGTGGTTTGGTTGTTCAGTTCTTCCATGTTGGTGATCACATAGGCGTTTGCGTTCCGTTCTCCCTTGAACACGCCCACCAGCAAGCCGTTGCAGGAAGAAAGCGGCGCTTTTTCGCCCGGGTTGGCTGTCGCGAGCGGGCCGCGGCCGCGGCCGGCCACCCGGCCGGGGTTGAGCATGTAGGTGCCGGAATAGGTGTAAGCGCCGTAAACTTTGGAAAAGAATTTCAAATCGCAGTTGACCTTCCGGGCGGCATCATAGGTCTCAGTCGGCCGTCCGTCCTGCCCGAGCATGTGGGAATCAACGTCCCACCAGCCTATGTTGGAAAACAGCCCGTGAATGATCGCCTTTGCGCCGAAGGACAGGCAGGCATAGGCCTGCTGGCTGATGTCGGACACTTCGTCGCAGTAACGGTTGCGGTTGTTTTCGTCGCCTTTTTTCGTTTCGCCGGCCGCCTGCGTAATGATCCACAGATCGCGGTTGGTGGCGCGGCAGGCCTCGGCCAGAATGTCAAGGTTGCGGATATAGCAATCACTGGTGTTCTTGACCTCGTTGCCCTCGCTGTCAAGCGAGGAATGGTAGGGGTAAATATCGGCGCAGATATAATCCGTGTCGATCTTGTTGATATAATCGGAAACGTATTTGCGGTAGATCTCGTTGTTGGGTTCGATCACGTCGGTAAACAGCAGCGGGATCTTCTGCGTCTTCTTCAGGGTCGGCTCCTCGCCCAGCTGTTCGCTGTTGGCGTAATTCGGGAACAGGTTGATCAGGCAGAGCTTATCCGGCTTGACCGCGCGGTGCGCCTTGGCGCAGGCGGCAAGCGTTTCGTAGCTGTTCGCCGACGGCTCGTCGATCAGATCGTCGCCCCAAAGCGCCGGGTGATCCTTATAGCCCTCGCCGTTGAAGCTCAGCCACGGCTGCGCGGCCTGAGCGGAAACGTCGCCGTAATAACGGGGCAGATTGTAGCCGGCCGCCACAACGCCGACGCCGTTTTCCTCATATTCGTCGAGCATCGCTTCCGTTACGCCCGTGGCGATCACAAAATCGAGCCCGGCTTCTTTGGCGTAAGCTCCCTGACCGGCCAGGCCGTAATAACCGCCGATCAGAATGCCGCTGTTGTCAAAGCAGTATTTCTGCTTCTGAGCGGTGATCGGCTTGCCATCGGTGTAACCAACGGTGGTTTCGCTTACGCCGGCAATGGTGAAAAGCAGAGAACAAAGCGCGGCAAGGATTCTGGCAAAACTGATTTTCATGGTGTTCCCCCCACAGTTAAAAATTGCAAGTGCGGTGCCGCTTTCATCGTAACAATTTGCCGCCCGTCTGTCAAGGCGATCCCGCCGCAAATTTTCGATTACGCATATTTTTTCCGTTTTTTGTCGGTTACGTCTTGTAATCTGAAAATAATTCCCGTATAATGGATATATTATCGAGAAAGGACTGTTGACTATGTTTTTACGAATCGTCGCTTTTCTGCTTTCCCTTGTCACCGGACTGAGCGGAATGATGGGTGTGCCTCACGCCCAATCGCAAGGCCTCACCTTTGACGTCACGTTTGACGAAATGAGCAAAGAGATCTGTGAAGAGGTCAAGGATTACTGCGGCATTGACGCGATCAAAATCGCCTCCAACCTGCCGGATCTGAACGGCTCGATCGTTCTGACAAACCGCGTGTTCCACATCGACACCGTCGCCTTCCGCGATAAAATGTATGCCAAGCGCGACGAGTGCTACAAACAGGGCGAAGACATCAAGGGCGCGCTTTACCACTTCATCGGCGTTTATTTCAGCGGCATTGTCAAAGCCGACGTTGTGCTGGAACCGTTCCCCCGCCTGCCGGGCGAATACGAATTCATCGTGTATATCACCTATTACGACAGCACGGAACGTTTTCAGTCCAACACATATTACAACCCGGAAACCGGCGAGCTGCACAGCCGCAACGATATGGGCGTGGCCAACCTCGGCCACAACCTGAACATTCAGGAGATGCTGGTTTATGCCACCACGAACTGCTGGATGCGCTATTTCGGCTTCTGCCTGTTCTACGACCTGGTCAGCTACACCACGCCGTTTTTCAATTATCGGACAAGACGGTTCAAGTTTGACTATCAGGGCAAAGAGTGGATGATCCAGATCTGGAAAGGCCGCTACCTGATCGCCGACGGCGCCGAGATCGGCGTTTACAACCGCGACAAATCCAAAATCGGCACCTATTATGACTGCGTCAGCGACGCCGACCGGCTGAAGATCAGCTTCTCGGTCTATCAGGGCGACAAGCTGCTGGTCTCCCGCGCCGAACAGCTCCACTGGTGGGCCAACGGCTTCAAGATTATGAAAAAGACCTGCGGCCCGAACGATTTGACGCTGAAATGCACCATCGAAATGAAGGATGAAGAAATGCTGCAGGCGTTCAGCCAGGCGCTGGAGCACAATATGTGGCAGGGCTACACCTACACCGTCGACGGGCTGAAGGTCAGCATCGTGTGGTAAATTAAGGCTAAAAAGACGCTTTTCAGAGGTCATCTGAAAGCGTCTTTTTTTCTGTTGCGGCGGCTCGGAGCCGCGCCGAACGCCGCGAAACAGTCTTCTTTTTTGGCAGCTGCGGAGCTGCGCCGCAACCGGCGCGGAGTCGCCTTACCCCCTGATTTTGCCGATCAGAGCGCCGACGACCAGCACCGCAGCAACCGCAATGATAACAACGGTCGCTTGCTTCGACATTTCGCCCCGCATCAGCCGCACCACGAGCACCGCGCCGACCGCCAGCGCTGCCAGCACGATGAGGACGATCAGAACAATGAGCACCACGCCAAAGCCGGTTTCCCGCCTGCTGCTTTCCTGCTCGGCCTCTTCGCGCGCCTGCCGCCTGCTTTTCAGCTCGCTGAGGCGTTTGTGATAAAGCTGCGTTTTGTCTCCGGCCTCTTTCACAAAGGGAATGGAAGCCAGCAGCTCAATGGCGTCGGTGTAGCCGGAGGCCGTGTTCAGGCACGCCAGCTTTTCCGCCTCATGAACCACGCGCCGGTATTCGGCTGTTTGCTCATAGCCGACGCGGGAACGGTTGCCGCACGCCTGACAAACCGCATCGCAGGAGAGCAGGCTGATTTCAAGCGTTCCACCGCACACCGG
>CADBPL010000200.1 GCA_902796535.1 Oscillospiraceae bacterium | reverse complement strand
TCGGTTCGGCGGAGCTGATGCGCCCGGTGCGCGTTTCGGTCTGGTTCAGGGTGGAGTGGATGCGCCCGTCCGCGCCGATGGCCTTGATCAGCCCGACGCAGTAGGTGGAGTTCAGCTTGGTATACTGACGGTAAAGCAGAATTTTCTCCACCACGGGGAAATCGTCTGCCAGCTTTTCCAGCAGCTCGGCCGTAGTCGACCAGCCGCTTTTGGTGCGCTTGCCGCCGGGCAGACGCAGCTTTTCAAACAGCGCTTCACCCAACTGTTTGGGGGAGTTGAGGTTGAATTCATATCCGACCTCTTCATAGATCTCCTGCGTGATGGTTTCGATCTCGGCTTCCAGCTGCTTGCCGAACAGGGCGATGCCGGTTCTGTCCACGGCGAAGCCCGTCTGTTCCATGGCGGCGAGCACCTGCGCCAGAGGAATTTCCATTTTCTGCAGCAGGTCGAGCTCTTCGTTCTCCGCGAGCTTTTTCGTCAGCGCTTCGCTCAGCTTCGGCAGCAGCCACGCCGTCAGCGCCGGGGCGGGGATGTCGTCCTCCTCCGGCACGGCGACGCCGTATTTCATGGCAAGGCGCGCGGCGGTGTAATCGTTGGCGGAGGGGTTGAGCAGGTAGCCGGCCAGCTGGGCGTCAAACACCAGATTGTTCAGCTCCAGCCCGCTTTGCAGCGCATAGGCATAAGCGTGCTTGGCGTTGTCGGTGTGTTTTGCGATTTCGCCGTTTTCAAACACGTCGGCCAGAAATCCGCCGAACATCAGGTTGAGCGCCGATAAATGCGCAACCTCTTTGCCGCAGCGCACGTAAACGCCGCTGATTTCGCCCTGCGCCTCCTCCAGCGCAAAATAACACCGGCCCTGCGCCTGAACAGCGGCCTTGAGAGCGGCGACGTTGTCGCATTCCACGCAGGAATACGGTTCCTGCGCCGCTTCTTCCTTTTCGCCGGCCGGCACGGCCTTCGGGTCAAGATGAAGCTGCTCGATCATGCGGAACATTTCCAGATCGGCCAGCAGCCGGACGGCTTCAAAACCGTCCGGGTCGCGTTTGAGATAGGCGCTGTAATCCGTTTCGATCGGCGCGTCGGTGCGGATGGTGCCAAGCGTGCGGCTGAGGAACGCCATGTCCTTGTCGGCTTTGAGCTTGGCGCGCACGCCGTCTTTGATGTCGATTTCATCGATGTGATCATAGATATTGTCAATGTCATGGAACCGCTGGATCAGATCGCCCGCGCCCTTCTGGCCGATACCGGCCACGCCCGGGATATTGTCGGACGAGTCGCCCATGAGCGCCTTGACGTCGATGAGCTGCGGCGGCGTGACGCCGTAATCAAGCTGCACTTTTTCTTCATCGTAAACAGTCGTGACCGGCCGCCCCATTTTGGTGGCGGTCAGATAGACGCGCACCCGGCCGCTCACCAGCTGCAGGCTGTCGCGGTCGCCCGTGACGATGCAGCATTCATTTTCATCGCCTGCGTGAGCGGCGAGCGTGCCGAGCAGGTCGTCCGCCTCCCACCCCTCGCATTCGATCAGCGTGTAGCCCAGCGCGCGCAGAATGTCCTTGAGCGGCTGCACCTGCTGCGCCAGCTCCGGCGGCATACCCTTGCGCTGCGCCTTGTATCCGTCGTACATTTTGTGGCGAAAGGTCGGCGCTTTCAGGTCGAAGGCTATGGCTACGGCGTCCGGCCTGATCTCCTCGGTCTTGCTCAGCAGAATTCTCAAAAAGCCTACGATGCCGTTGGTGAATCTGCCGTCCTTTGTGTTCATCAGCTTGATGCCGTAAAAGGCGCGGTTGAGAATGCTGTTGCCGTCCAGAACCATGAGTTTCATCGTCTTTTCCGTTCCTTTCGTTGACGAGGTTTGTTTTTTATGGTATATTACAGAAAATTTCAGGTAAAAGAGGTTGCTTGTTTGGAATTTCAGGGAGTCAGATGGAACGGCCGCGCGGCGCTCGCCCCGATGGCGGGCGTGGCGGATAAGGCGTTCCGTGAAATATGCGTCAAATTCGGCGCGGGCTATACCGTCACCGAAATGGTCAGCGCCAAGGGGCTTTGTATGCAGGACCGCAAGTCGCGTGAGCTGCTGGAGCTTTCCGCTGCGGAGCATCCCGCGGCGGCGCAGATTTTCGGGGACGATCCGGTCTTTATGGCGAAAGCGGCGGAAAAGTGCCTCTCTTTTTCACCGGATGTGATCGATATCAACATGGGCTGCCCCGCGCCGAAGATCGCCGGCAACGGCGGCGGGTGCGCGCTGATGCGGCAGCCGGAGCTGGCGCAGCAAATTGTGGCGGCCGTGTGCCGGGCCGTTCCCATCCCCGTTTCGGTCAAAATGCGCGTCGGGTGGGATGCGGAGCACGTCAACTGCGTTGAGCTGGCAAAGCGCTGTGAACAGGCGGGCGCCGCCATGCTCACTGTGCACGGGCGCACCAAAATGCAGATGTATGCCCCGCCCGTGCTGCCCGAACCGATCGCCGCGGTGCGCCGGGCGGTGAAGATCCCCGTGGCGGCCAACGGCGAAGTGACCGACGGCGTGTCGGCGGCAAAGCTCATGGAACAGACCGGCTGCGAAGCGGTCATGGTCGGGCGCGGCTCGCTCGGCCGCCCGTGGGTGTTCCGGCAGATCGAAGCCTACCTGGCCGACGGCACGGTGCTGCCCGAGCCGCCCGCTCAGGAGCGCATGGCGGTCATGCTCGAACACATTGAGCGAACCTGCTCATACAAAGGGCAGAAGGTCGCCATGCTTGAAGCGCGCAAGCACGCCGCATGGTATATGAAGGGCATTCGCGGCGCGGCGGCGCTGCGCAGGGAGATCTGCGAACTGAAAACCCTTGACGAGCTTCGCGCCATTGCCGAAAAGGCGATTGAGGCCGCCAACGCCGAATAGCTCAGGCTTCGGTGGCTTCGGCCGGCTCGGCTTCTTCCCCGGCAGCTTCGGCCGGCTCTTCGGGCTGTTCCGCTTTTTCTTTTTCCCGCAGGCGCTCCTCACGCTTGCGGGCCAGCTCGTTCAGATCCTTTTGCGTGAGCCCGGCCTTCTTTTTCGGTTCCTTCTTTTCTTCCGGCGGGAAGAAATCCACACCCTCGATCGGTCGGGGGTGTTTTTTTACTTTGACGAGGTTGACGATCAGCAGCGCCAGAAAGACGGCGACTACGACGATGGAAAGCAGCTGCGACACGCGCAGACTGCTCGAGCCGATATAGAGGCTGTCGGTGCGGAACCCTTCGATGACGGCGCGG
>CADBPL010000199.1 GCA_902796535.1 Oscillospiraceae bacterium | reverse complement strand
GTTCCCTTGTCAGCGTTTCAAACGCGCCCTGTTCGTAGAGCAAAGCCAGATCGGTGTTTTTCAGCACGTGGAGCAGCTGGAGCTTCACCCCATCCGCGCCGCTGTGCGCAACGTAATCGACCGATTGCAGCATCATCTCTTCCGTTTCGCCCGGCAGGCCGAGGATCAGGTGAACGATCACTTCCAATCCGTTTTGTTTCAGCGTTTTCACCGCCGCGTCAAAACAGGGCAAGTCATAGCCCCGCCGGATAAAGCGGGCGGTGGCTTCATGGATCGTCTGCAAACCAAGCTCCACCCACACGGGCTTGATTTGATTGAGTTCAGTCAGAAAAGCGACAACTTCGTGCGGCAGACAGTCCGGCCGGGTGGCGACCGAAAGGGCGACAACGTCCGGCACGGCGAGCGCTTCTTCAAACAGGCTGCGCAGCCGCTCGACCGGCGCGTAGGTGTTGGTGTAGGCTTGAAAATAGGCAATATATCTGGCGTTTTTGGCTTTGGGGGCAACGAGCGCTTTCGCCCGTTCGAGCTGGTCGGCGACGCTGCCGCCGCTCATGGCAAATTCGCCCGAACCGCCCGCCGAGCAGAAGATGCAGCCGCGCGAGCCGAGCGTGCCGTCGCGGTTGGGGCAGGTCATGCCGCCCGAGATGGCAAGCTTATATACTTTACAGCCAAAGCGCCTTTTCAGTTCGTCATTGAGCGAGCGATAATGCGCGTTCATTACTTGAGCACCACGATCGTCACGCCGCTTTCACCCTCGCCGAAGGTACCCAGCCGAAAGCTCTTGACGCAGCGGCTCTTGCGCAGATAATTCTGCGTGGCGGTGCGCAGCGCGCCCGTACCCTTGCCGTGGATGATGGTGAACTCGCTCAAGCCCGTGCGCAGGCTGTGGTCGATGAAGCGGTCAAGCTCCAGCAGCGCGTCGTCCACCGTCATGCCCCGCAGATCCAGCCGCGTGTCGGCGTTCATCACCGCTTTTTCGCTCAGGTGGTCGCCCGTGCGGCGGGGCTGCTGGGGCTTCGGCTTTGCCGCGCCCTCCAGCAGACGCAGATCGTCCTGCTTCACGCGCATTTTGGCGGCGCCCGCCATAACGGAAACATGGCCGCTCTTATCCGGCAGCGCCAGCACCGACGCCTGTTTGCCCAGCGATTTGATCAGCACCGCGTCGCCCACAGCCAGCGGGCGCGGCAGAACGTAGTCTTCATCATCGTCAAAGCTCTCCACCGGGTCGGCGGCTTCGTCCATGCTCTCCACGCCTTTTTTCACGGTTGCCCGGGCGCGGCGGATCAGATCGGCCGTGTCTTTGGCGGCGTCTTTTTCTTTTTTGAATTTTTCCAGCTCGGCCAGCAGCGCATAGGCCTCGCGCTTTGCCTGTTCCACGATGCGCGTTGCCTGCGTTCTGGCAGCGTCAAGCTCCTTTTGCCTTTCGCTCTCCAGCTTGTCGCGTCTGGCTTCGGCTTCCTTGCGTATTTTTTCCGCCTGCACGGTCTGCTCGTAGGCTTCGTTTCGTTCCTCTTCCAGTTTGCGGCGGCTGTCTTCCAGCGTTTCGATCACGTCTTCAAACTGCGTGTTCTCCGCCGACACCAGCTCGGCGGCACGGTCAACAATGGCCTTATCCATGCCCAGCCGTTCGGAAATGGCAAACGCGTTGGAACGCCCCGGCATACCGATGAGCAGCCGATAGGTCGGGCGCAGGGTCGCCACGTCAAATTCGCAGCAGCCGTTTTCGACCCGCGCGGTCTGCAGGGCATAGGCTTTCAGTTCGGCATAGTGCGTGGTCGCGGCAATTTTCGCGCCCTTTTGCGCAAGACTTTCCAGAATTGCCATGGCCAGCGCCGCGCCCTCGACCGGGTCGGTGCCCGCGCCGAGCTCGTCGATGAGCACCAGACTGTTTTGGTCTGCGTGCGCCAGAATATCGATGATATTGGTCATGTGCGCGGAAAAGGTAGACAGCGACTGCTCAATGGACTGTTCATCGCCGATATCCGCCAAAATCTGACCGAACACGGCCACCTCGCTCGTTTCGCGCGCCGGGATCATCAGCCCGCACGACGCCATAACGGTGAGCAAACCGACGGTTTTGATGGAAACGGTCTTGCCGCCGGTGTTCGGGCCGGTGATGACGAGGGTGTCAAAATCGCGCCCGAGCCGGATATCGACCGGCACGGCCTTGTCTTTGTTGAGCAGCGGGTGCCGCGCGTGGTGCAGCTCGATAATCCCGCTCCCGTTGAGCTTGGGCACGGCGGCGTTCATGGAATAAGCCAGCTGCGCTTTGGCGAAGATGACGTTGATCTCGACGGCGCATTCAAAGCTGTTTTTGATGCTTGCGGCAAAGCTGCCGGCCTCGGCGGAAAGCGCGGACAGGATGCGGTCGATCTCATCGCGCTCCTTGCTCAGCAGCACCTTGATCTCGTTATTGGCCTCGACCACGGCCATCGGCTCAATAAACACCGTTGCGCCGCTGGAGGAGGTGTCGTGCACCAGCCCGGGCACCTCACTGCGGTGCTCGCTCTTGACCGGCAAAACATACCGGCCGTTGCGGATGGTGACGATAGCGTCCTGCAGCGCTTCGCGATAGCGCTGGGAACGGGTCATTTTGTCAAGGTGTTCGCGCACCTTCGACTCCTGCTGGCGGATCTTGCGGCGAATGGAGGCCAGCTCGGGCGATGCGTTATCCGCCATTTCCTCCTCGCTGAGGATGGCGGCGGTAATTGCGTCCTCCAGATATTTGTTGGGGGTAAGCGCGCCGAACAGCACGTCCAGACAGCTTTCGACCCCGGCGTTTGTGCTGCGCCACTGAACGAGCGAGCGGATAACGCGCAGCGTTTCGGCAATGTCGAGCAGCTCGCGCATGGACAGCACGCTGCCGGCGTCGGCGCGGTGCAGGGCGTTGTTCACGTTTTTCAGCCCGCCGAACGCGGGGCCGCCAAAGCGCGCCAGCAGTTTGTGCGCGTCGCCCGTCTGGTTCATCAGCGCCTGCGCTTCATAAAGCGAATGCACCGGGCGCAGCGCCATCACCGTCTCCCGCGCTTCGGGGCAGCAGGCCCGTTCGGCAAGGCGCTCCAGTATCTTATCAAACTCAAGGGCGATCAGATGTTTATTCATAGCCGTTACCTCTTTGTCGGTTTTCTGGCTTCATCATACCATAAGAACTGTTTTTTTACAATTCCTATTGAAAAAAAGCTTTTTTCTTTCATCGCAGTCTTGCAAACAAACCGCAGAATATGGTAGAATCCAATCAAGTTTAGGAGGGCTGCCCAATGTCAAAAAAACCAACCAACAAGCTCACGGGGCTTGAGATCGGCACTTATTCCATCGGTTCCCTCGGCCGTGAAGTTTCCAACAACTGCATCAACGTGTTCTTCCTCGCCTTTTTGAACATCTACATGGGGCTGGACGTGCTGGTGCTCACCGTCGCCTTTGTGCTGGCCAAATTGTGGGACACGGTCAACGACCCCATGCTCGCCGCCATGGTGAACAACTCCAAAAAAGGGCGTTTCGGGCGGTTCCGCCCGTGGATGCTGCTGGGCGCGGTGCTCAACTGCGCGGCGCTCATCCTGTGCTTCTACCCCGTCGGCTTTGAAAACGTCACGCTCAAATACGTTTACTATATCGGGCTTTACATTGTCTGGGGCATGACCTTCACCATTGTTGACGTGCCGTTCTGGTCCATGATCCCCACCATTGCCGACACCACGGAGGACCGCAACAACATCAGCTCCTGGAGCAAGCTCGTCGGCGGCTTCGGCGGCTTTGTGGTCTCCTCCATCGGCACCTCGCTCATCATTCCCAAAATCGCCGTCACCAAGGGCGCGCCGTGGGCGCACTTTGTGCTGGGCATCACCGCGGGCGGCATGATTCTTTGCTTCATGCTCGTCACCGTCATTTGCAACCGCGAAAAATACGACCTGCCCGAAAGCAAGATCTCCCTGAGCGAAATTTTCCGCCTGTTCAAAAGCAACGACCAGCTGCGCGCCTACGCCGTATCCTACGTGCTGTTTGTGGGCGGCACCACCATTTCACTGTTCCAGATCATCTATGTGTTCATCTATTACGGCGATATGGGCGGCCTGAAATACCTCAGTCAGGGGTTGGGCTACACCGTGTTCACGGCCGTCGCCTGCACCGGGCAGGGCATTGCCATGATCTTCTATTCGCTCATCGTCAAAAAAATCTCGCGTGAAAAGATTTACGGCGCGAACTACTTTATGGCGGTCATCGGCATGACGGGGCTGTTTTTCATCTTCTTCCTGCTCAAGCCGGAATATTCCTTCCTGGAAAACAGCAAGGCCATGTGGCTCAACGTCATCCTTGTGGCGCTCGCGGGCGCGTTCTTAATGACCTCGAACGGCCTGAACCAGATCGGTTCCACCGTCATGATCGCCGACGTGGTGGATTACGGCGAATGGAAAACCGGCCAGCGCAGCGACAGCGTGATTTTTTCCGTGCAGACCCTGCTGACCAAATTTGCCGGCGCCATCGCCATGCTCATCATCGGCATCGGCATCAAGGCCGCGCGCCTGCCCTCCATTGTGCAGACCTTTGATGAGACGACCCAGACGTTCGTGTATCAGTTCATTTTCGGCAACGGCGAACAGATCTCCACCGGCGCGCTGGACATTCTGCGCGTGTTCATGTTCCTCGTTCCCATTCCGCTCATTCTCGCCGGTTACGCGGTCTACCGCAAAAAATACTGGCTTTACGGCGAACGTTACGACAAGATCAAACGGGAGATCGACGAACGAAGGGAACGCGCAAAATGATCGTTCGGCTCGCCCCTCGCCCGCCGCATAACCATCAAACGACCTGCTCGCTGCGCCGCAGCGGGCAGACGTTTTCTTTTTTGCCGGTTTTCGTAAAATGAAAGCGTGAGAAAAAATCGAAAGGCTGTGTAAAATAATTCCTAATATTTCGCTACAATCCTTGAAAAAATAAAGGGAGCGTATTATAATAACGCAATATAATACTTTAATGTTGAGCAAAAAAAGGAGGAAGAAAAATTGCAACCCGCTTCCGTTACGGAAAAGCATCGCAGCGTGCTCATCAACTTTTTTTACTACGCGCTGATCCTGGGCGCAGCCTATTTGTTCCTGCGTTTTGCGTTCTGGCCGCTGTTTCCGTTCCTGATGGCGTTTTTTGTGGCGATGCTGCTGCAAAAGCCCGTCAAGTTCATCACCAAAAAAACGCCGCTGAAGCGCGGCTTCGTTTCGGTGATCTGTGTGCTGCTGATCCTGGCCATTGTGCTCAGTCTGGTGATTCTGCTCGGCACAACGGCGTTCACCAAGGTCAAGGATTTCATCACCGATCTGGTCGCCAACTTTGAAAGCGTTCCCAACTTTATTCAGCAGGCGGAAAAATGGCTGATCGGCCTGACGGTCAGGCTGCCGGCGTCCATCCGAACCGCACTGCAAAACAACATTGAAAACCTCGCCGATAATCTGCTGGCCTCTTTTTCCGACACGGAACAGCAGCTGGCGCAGAGCACAACCGACACGGGCTTTGACCTTTCCATGCTGAAAACGCCGCTCACCGGCGTGATCTCCACGGCGAGCAAGGTTCCCAACTTTTTGGTCGCCTTCATCGTTGCCGTCATCGCCTGCTGCTTCATGACCGTCGACTATAAACGCATCACCAACTTCATCATGCGGCAGCTTTCACCCGCGCGGCGCACGGCGCTGCTGCGCACCAAAACCCTCACGCTGAACACACTGGCCAAAATGGCCAAGGCCTACGGCCTGATCATGCTCATCACGTTCACCGAGCTGATGCTCGGCCTCGGCCTGCTCAAGCTCATCGGCATTTACAAGGGCGGCTATCTGCCGCTGATCGCCATGATCGTTGCCATTGTCGATATTCTCCCCATCCTCGGTTCCGGCACCATCCTCATCCCGTGGGCGGTCATTTCGCTGTTCACCGGCCGGGTCGCGCTGGGCGTCGGGCTGTTTGTGGTTTATATCATCATTTCCGTGCTCCGGCAGTTCATCGAGCCGCGGCTGGTCGCCGGCCAGCTCGGGCTGCCGCCCATCGCAACGCTGGTGGGTATGTATTTCGGCCTGAAGCTCTTCAGCATCATCGGCATGTTCATTGTGCCGATCACCATCAACATTCTCAAGGTTCTCAATGACGAAGGAATTCTGCACCTCTGGAAGCGTGAAGGCAGCGCGCAGGCCGCGCAGCCGCTGGAACTCCGCTCGTTCAAGATAAAACTCAACCGTAAGGAGGAAAAGAAAAATGAGCAAAATCATTGAGGTTTCCGGCCTCCACAAGTTTTACGGCAAGAACGAAGTGCTCAAGGGGCTTTCCCTCAGCTATGAGCCGGGGCAGATCATCGGTCTGCTCGGCCCCAACGGCTGCGGCAAAACCACGCTGATGAAAATTCTTGTCGGTCTGATCCACGACTACGAGGGCGACGTGAAAATCGACGGGCAGACCCCCGGCGTTTACACCAAATCCGTCACCGCCTACCTGCCCGAGCGCACCTATCTGCCCGAATGGATGCGCGCCGG
>CADBPL010000198.1 GCA_902796535.1 Oscillospiraceae bacterium | reverse complement strand
GAACCGCTGGATCTGACGGGGCTGTCGGTTCGCGCCGTGTATGACGACGGCACGTCGGCGGTGCTGGACAACGCCAACTTCACGGTCGGCACGATCGATACGACCACGCCGGGTGAAAAAACGCTGACCATCACTTATGCTGGCTATTCCGAAACGATCACGGTGCGGGTCAAGGCGGTCAGTCAGCTGATTATTACCCCGCCGAACAAGGTGGATTACTATTACGGTCAGCCGCTGGATCTGACCGGGTTATCGGTTCGCGCCGTGTATGACGACGGCACGTCAGCTGTGCTGGAAAACGCCAATTTCACCGTCAGCACAATTGATTCGACCACGCCGGGCGAAAAAACGGTGACCGTATCTTATGCGGGCTATTCCGAAACCTTCACGGTGCGGGTGCGTTCGATCGAAACGCTCCTTGTGACGCCGCCGACCAAAACGGAATATGCGCCCGGCCAGCAGCTCGATCTTTCCGGTCTGACGGTCAAGGCAAAATATGACAACGGTCAGACGGTCACGCTTCAGGCGTCGGAATACAGCGTCAGCGCGTTCGACCCGTCCAAAACGGGCAGCCAGACCCTGACGGTCACCTACGGCGGCGTAAGCGCGACGTTCACCGTGACCGTGAGGAAGATCGAACTGCAGTCCATCCGCATTACGACCATGCCGAAAAAGCAGATCTATAAGGCGAACGAAACGCTCGATACCACCGGCATGGTGCTGGAGGCGACCTATACAAACGGCTCGAAAAAGACCGTTTCCACGGGCTTTAACGCTTCTGCCGACCTTCGCTCGGTCGGCCGCAAAACCGTGACGGTGCAGTACACCGAAAGCGGCGTTACCAAAAGCGCGACCTATGAAGTTACGGTCGAGCTGGCGGCGAACACCGAGATCAGGATCCTCGGCTATACCAAGAGCCGCTCCGTGGAGTATAAGGCCACGGTCACGTTCCACTATGAAGCAAAGAATGTTTATGCGGGCAGCTCGGTTCACTGGTTTATCAACGGGGAGGACAAGGGCAAGAGCGATACCTATCGCGTGGAGAAGGCCAAGGCGAGCTATACGGTTCAGATCAAGCTCATTGCTTCCGACGGCAAGACCGTGCTGAAGGAAAGTGAAGTGGAGCAGGTCAACGTCAAGACCGGCCTGTTTGCCAAAATCATCGCTTTCTTCAAGGGCCTGTTCGGTATGCTGCAAAAGATCGACCAGAAATAGGAATACAGCGCGTAAAGCAAAACACCCTTTGAGGTTTTCTCAGAGGGTGTTTTTTCGTCGCGCTGCTTGAAGGATCCAAAAAGGACGAAGCCTGTCGGTCAGACTTCGTCCTTTCACTTTTCTGATTACGGCGCAATCCGCGCACGGAATTACCTTAAAACCTTTTCATAATCGGCGTCCGATTTGAGCAGGATGGCGCGGTTGCGTTCCGGCAGGTTTTGGATGGCTTCCACGGCGCGGTCATAGTCTTTTGCCTTCACTTCAAAGGTGCTGAAGTGCGCGTCATGGATATCAAACAGATTGGCCGACCGGCCAATGTTCTTTTTCTTGAATCGGAACGGGATCTCCGCCTGCTGCAGGCAATTCGTCGTCCAGATCTGGGCGTTGAGCGTTTCCGCCGTGGCAAGGTGCTTCCAGCCGATCTTCAAGCCCTTTTTACCGGCGCCCTCTTTTTTCTCTTTGTTTTTCATGTTGCTTCCCCTCGATCATTAAGGCAGATTTGTGATGGTCTCCATCAGATAGTTCCCGAATTCTTCGCAGGTGCAGCCGTCCTCCCGGCCGGTGATGGCCATTTTCGCGTCGGCGGCGGTGCAAATGTCCAGCGCTTGTTCCAGCGCGGCGGCTTTGTCCTGATAGCCGATGTGGTTGAGCAGCATGACGGTGGCGCGCAGCATGGAGCAGGGGTCGGCGTAGGCGCCGCGGCCCTCTTTGATCATGCGGGGCGCGGAACCGTGAATGGCCTCAAACATGGCGTATTTTTTGCCGATGTTCGCGCTGCCGGCAGTGCCCACGCCGCCCTGGAATTCGGCGGCCTCGTCGGTGATAATGTCGCCGTAAAGGTTGGGCAGAACGAACACCTTGAAATCCTTGCGGCGTTTTTCATCGATGAGCTTGGCGGTGGTGATGTCGATATACCATTCATCGGTTATGATCTCGGGGTATTCCTCGCCGATGCGCTTGCAGATGTTGAGGAATTTGCCGTCGGTCGTTTTGATGATGTTGGCCTTGGTGATGATGGAAACGCGGCCCTTGCCGTTATCTCTGGCATAGTTGTAGGCCAGACGCGCGATGCGCTCCGTGCCCTCGGTCGTGGTCACAACAAAGTCGGTGGCCAGTTCGTCGGTGACGTTCACGCCCTTGGAGCCGACAGCATAGGCGCCCTCGGTGTTTTCGCGGAAGAACGCCCAATCGATGCCCTGCTCGGGGATTTTGACGGGGCGCAGGTTGCAGAACAGGTCAAGCGCTTTGCGCATGGCGACGTTGGCGCTTTCAATGTTCGGCCACGGGTCGCCCGCCTGCGGGGTCGTGGTCGGGCCCTTGAGGATAACGTGGCAGGCCTTGAGCTGATCCATCACGTCGTCGGGGATGGCCTTGTTGGCGGCCACGCGGTTTTCGATGGTCAGCCCGTCGATCTCTTTGAAGGCGACCTTGCCGCTCGCCACTTCGTTCTTGAGCAAAAAG
>CADBPL010000197.1 GCA_902796535.1 Oscillospiraceae bacterium | reverse complement strand
GGCAATGCCGCCCAGAATACCGCCGCAGCGGTTGGTCACGGTCTGCACGGCTTCGCCGATAAAGCAAAACGCGTCGTTGTTTTCCAGTCCGGTCAATTCGGCGCAGGCAAAGCCGTTGCCGAATTCCACGCCCTTCACGGCGGGGATGCCGAACACGAGGGCGGAAATTTTGCTTTCCAGCCCCTCAAACAGCGGGCCGCCCAGCCCGGCGGGCACGCCGAGCGCGGCGCATTCGATCACGCCGCCGACGGAATTGCCGGCTTCTCTGGCGGCTATGATTTCCGCCTGCATGGCTTCCCCGGCGACGTCGTCCACGACCGGGAACGCCTTTTGTTTCACGGCGTCCAACTGTTCCTCACTCACGCCGACCGGGTCAAAGGCTTCGTCCTTCACGCCGTGAACGGCTGCGATGTGGGCGCCGATGGTCACGCCGAAGGAGCGCAGCCACTGCATACAAAGATTGCCGGCAATGCACAGCGGCGCGGTCATGCGCCCGGAAAACGGGCCGCCGCCGGTCATGTTCACCGCGCCGTATTTCAGGCGGGCGGTGTAATCGGCGTGGCCGGGGCGGGGCGTATCCGAAAGCGAGGCGTAGGCGCCCGGCCTGGCGTCGGTGTTATAGATCACGGCGGTGATCGTGCCGCCGGTGGTGACGCCGTCAGCCAGTCCGGTTTCAAAAATCACTTCGTCCTTTTCTTTGCGTGGCGTCGCAAGTGCGCCGCCCGGCGCGCGCCGGCGCATAAAAGCGCGCAGCTCGTCCTCATTGACCGGCACGCCGGCGGGAAACCCGTCAATGATCACGCCGATCTTTTCCGCGTGGCTTTCACCGAAAATGCCAATGCGTATATTTTCTCCGATAGAATAAATCATGTGTTCACCAACCCTCCGGCCTTACAATAATCTTCAAAAAACAACGGGTAGGATTTGCCGACGGCTTCCGTATCCGAAATCACGGTCGGTTCTTTGGCGTGGCACCCGGCCACGGCGGCGCACATCACCATGCGGTGGTCGCCCCTGCCGTCGGCCCTGCCGCCGCGTAAGGCTCCCGTGCCGGTCACGGTGAGCGTCGTTTCGTCAAATTCGGCCCTGCCGCCCAAATCATTGATCAGCGCGGCCGTCGCTGTCAGGCGGTCGCTTTCTTTTATGCGCAGCCGTTCCACACGCTCAAAACGGCTCACGCCTTCGGCAAAGCAGCTCATCACCGCCAGAATCGGCACGATGTCGGGAATATCGGCGCAGTCTGCCCGGAGCGGACGGCGAGCCGCGGCGCGCACGGTCACGGCGTCGTTTTGCACCGTCACTTCCGCGCCGAAATCGCGCAGCAGCTCCAAAACTCTTTTATCGCCCTGCACGGAATCTGCCGCCAGATTCTTCACCGTGACGCTGCCGCCGATTGCTGCCGAACAAAGAAAAAATGCGGCGTTCGACCAATCGCCCTCGACCGTGCAGCTCGCGGGGCTGCGGTATGGTTGGCTGGCCCCAATGACGGCGGTCGTGCCGTCAAAGGGAATGTTCACGCCGAAACCGGCAAGCGCCTGCAGGGTCATTTGTACATAGGGCAGCGACTGTGCCGGGGTGCGAAATGTCAGTGTGCCCGGTTCCTCCAACAGCGGCAGCGCAAAGAGCAGACCGCTGAAAAACTGGGAGGATACGCCGCCGTCCATGGCAAAACTGCCGCCGGTGAGTCTGCCGCTGATCGAAAAGGGCAGGCGGTCGTTTGTGAAGCGAACGCCGTGGGCGCTCAGTGCTTCAAGCAGCGGCTGCATCGGCCGCTGCGGCAGCCGCCCCGTGCCGGTGAACCGCGCCGTTTTGCCCAGAGCGGCGGCGACCGGCAGCAAAAAGCGCAGCGTTGAGCCGCTTTCACGGCAGTTCAGCGTTGCTTCGCCGCCGTTGCCGGAAACGGGCGTGACCGAAAAGCCGGTCGCGGTGCGGCGAATAGCCGCGCCGAGCGCGTTCAGGCAATCGACCGTTGCGTCAATATCCTGCGAGGTGGCGCTGCACATGATCTGTGTCGGGCGGTCGGCCAGAGCGGCGCAGATCAAGCTGCGGTGCGCCATGGACTTGGAGGCCGGCGCGGTCAGTTCGCCGCTGATGGCGCCGGGCATTACGGTCAGGTTCATCGAGGCTTTCTCCTTTTTATGACAGCAGCGCCGTCCATTCCGCGCGCGTCAGTTTTTTCAGTTCACATCTTCCGGTTTCACGCGGCAAAACAAAGGTGATCGCGTCGCCGCTGCTTTTTTTGTCGTTCACCATCAAATCAAACAGCTCGCTCATCGGGTAAGCGGCTGCGGTGGGCAGGCCGTAACGCTCAAGGAGCTTGTGCATGACGTCCAGCGTTTCCGGCGGGCAAAGCCCGTTTTTTACGCAGGCCTGCGTGACGATGACCATGCCGATGGCGACTGCCTGACCGTGGGGCAGGGTGAAGCCGCTTCTGGCTTCGATCGCGTGCCCGACGGTGTGCCCGAAGTTGAGCAGCATCCGCTCGCCGCGGTCAAACTCGTCGTTCGCCACGATCTCGGCCTTGCTCTGCACGCAGCGGGCCACGACCTCTTCTTCCTCAAAGGGCCGCTGTAACAGGGAAAGCAATTCTTTATCGCGGATAAAGCCGTATTTGATGACCTCCGCCATGCCGTTGGCGTATTCCGCCTGCGGTAAGGTGGCAAAGGTATCTAAATCGCAAACAACGAGCGCCGGCTGATAAAACGCGCCCGCCAGATTTTTTCCGGCCGCCAGATCGACCGCCGTTTTGCCCCCGACAGAGGAATCGACCGCCGCTAACAGCGTGGTGGGCAGCTGCACAAAATGCACGCCGCGCATATAGACCGCCGCGGCAAAGCCGCACAGGTCGCCGATCACGCCGCCGCCCAGCGCAACGAACGTATCGGAACGGGAAAAGCCGCATTCAGCTGCAAAGTTAATCAGCTTTACAAGCTCGTCAAAGTTTTTGGAACCCTCGCCGTGGGGCAGGGTACGGGAAAAGACCGCGAAGCCGCTTTGCTTCAACGATTCTTCCGCTTTTTTCAGATAGAACGGAGCGACGTTGTCGTCGGTGACGATCAGGGCTTTTCCGTAAAGGCCGATCCCTTGCATCTCGGCGCCGCAGCCGCTCAATAATCCGTGCCCGATCTTCACCGGGTAAGGCTTGCCGGTGCTGACGTTAATCTGCTTCATCGGCGTCGATCGCCTCCTTTTTCAGCCGCCCTTCCCGCAAAAGCGCCTCCAGCCGTTCGGCGTCCCCCGCCAGAATGGCGTCGCGGTATTGCGCCAGGTTTTGGATCAGCACGTCGATCTCATCGGCCAGATTTTCTTTGTTGGCGAGGAACAGCTCGGTCCACATTTTTTCGTTCAGCCACGCCACGCGGGTCAGGTCGCGGTAGCTGCCTGCCGAAAAGCCCTTGTGGATCTCGGCGCGCGGGCTTTTGACGTAAGCGTTCGATACGACGTGAGCGAGCTGCGAGGTGAACGCGATGTTGCGGTCGTGCGCTTCGGCAGTGGCCACGGTCACGGCCGCAAACCCCGCTTTTTTCAGCAGGTCGCTGGCCTGCGCGAGCAGGTGCATATCTTCGTCCGGCCTGGGGACCAGGATCATGGTGGCGCCGCGGAACAGATCGGCGCGGGCATATTTCAGCCCGGAATACTGCGTGCCGGCCATGGGGTGGCCGCCGATGAAATGAAAGCCGTTTTCTTCCGCCAGCGCAAAACACGGCGGGCAGACGGTCGCTTTGGTGCCGCACAGGTCGATGACCACGGCGCCGGGCTTGACCTGTCTGGCGATCTGCCGCACGTATTCGGGCACGCCTTCGGGGTAAAGGGCGACGAAAATATAATCGCATTCGCCCAGCGTCCGGTCGTCCAGCGTACCGTCTGTTACGCCGGACAGGATCGCGTAATCCGAAATGCTTTTGACAATATCATAGCCGTAAACGGTTTCGCCCTGCTGTTTGAAAGCCAGCGCGAGCGAGCCGCCGATGAGCCCGAGGCCGCAAATGCCGATTTTCATAGCGTGTTTCCTCCTTTAATCCTTGAGCGCTTCCCGCACGGCGAACACCTTTTTCATCGTGCCGTCAAACTGTTCGGGGGTCAGCGACTGCGCGCCGTCGCACAACGCGCGCGGCGGGTCGTTGTGCACCTCGATCATCAGGCCGTCCGCTCCGGCCGCCGCGGCGGCGATGGCCATGGGCCTGACCAGCTTGGCGATGCCGCAGGCATGGCTGGGGTCGATGACCACGGGCAGGTGCGTCAGCTCCCGCAGCATGGGCACGGCGGACAGGTCGAGCGTGTTGCGGGTGTAGGTT